>NZ_JBVVQA010000009.1:0-5037 GCF_055811455.1 Mesorhizobium sp. WSM4845 | reverse complement strand
CCCCGCAGTTTCCCCCCCCCTCCACCCCCACGCATAATCGGGCCGGCCCGGCGCCCCTCCCCAAACCCCCCCCCCCGGGTGGGGGGGCGGGGCGACGGGCCCCACCAATTTTTTGTTTTGAGCATCAGATTTTTCGCAACCGGTTCCCATTTCTTGGGTCCGATGCTCTCGAGCAGCAGGAGACGATCGTGTCGCGCATTGGAATCCACTCTTTCGTCTGGTCGGCGAGCTCGGCGCAAGACGACCTCGAACGGACGCTGGCCAACACCAGGGAGGCGGGCTTCGACCTGATCGAATTCTCCTATCTTGACCCTGCCAATGTCGATGTTGGCGGGCTGGCCAAGCGCATCGCCGACCTCGATCTCGGCGTGGCGATCAGCATCGGGCTGCCGCCCGACGGCGACATTTCAAGCGCCGACAAGGCGATTGCCGCGCACGGCGTCGAAGTCCTCGATGACACGATCGCGCTCACCCGCGATCTCGGCGGCCGGAAGGTCGCCGGCATCCTCAGCACCAGCCATGGATTGCAGACTGAGGCGCCGACGCGCGATCAATGGAACCGCAGTGCCGCCACGCTTGCCAAGGTCGCGGAGACCGCCAAGGCCGCCGGCGTCACGCTCAACCTCGAGATCGTCAATCGCTTCGAGAGCAATCTGCTCAACACCGCGGCGCAAGGATTGGCCTTCATCGAGGACACCGATTCCGACAACATTTTTCTGCATCTCGATACGTTCCATATGAACATCGAGGAGGCCGATGTCGGGTTGGCCATCCGCCACGCCGCCAAAAAGATCGGCTATGTCCATATCGGTGAGAGCCATCGCGGCTTCCTCGGCACCGGCAACATCGACTTTGCCGCGATCTTCGATGCGCTGACCGCAATCGGCTATGGCGACGACATCAGCTTCGAATCCTTCTCGTCGGAGATCGTCGACGAGAACCTGTCGAAGAAAACCGCCATCTGGCGCAATCTGTGGACCGACAATATGGAGCTGGCCCGGCATGCGCGCCGCTTCATCGCCATCGGGCTGGAGACGGCGCAGCGCAAGGCCGAGCTTGTTGCGTCAAGCCATCAGCCTTAGCTCCGGTTGCGATCCTCAGGCCAGCTCAAAACGTTCCACGGCGCGCATGATGCCACGCAGCTCGGCCAGGCCTTTCAGGCGGCCGATCAAAGAATAGCCGGGGTTGATCCTGGTCTTGCCGATATCGTCGGCGAGCAGATGGCCATGATCGGGTCGCATGGGAATCCGCCAATCAGCGCGACCTTCCCTTCGGCGGCGCGTCTCTTCCTGCATCAAAGCGAGGATGACATGCGCCATGTCGGTGCCGCCCTCCAGATGCTCGGCTTCATGGAAGGAGCCGTCATCCTCGATGGTTACATTGCGCAGATGGACGAAATGGATCCGGTCGGCGAACTCCTTGACCATGCCGACAATGTCGTTGTCTGCGCGCGTACCGTAGGAGCCGGTGCAGAATGTCAGGCCGTTGGCCGGGCTGTCGACGGCGTTGAGGATGAAACGCGCGTCCTCGGCGGTCGAAACGATCCGTGGCAGGCCATAGAGCGAGAATGGCGGGTCGTCGGGATGGATGCACATGCGCACCCCCTCCTGCTCGGCCACCGGAATGATCTCGCGCAAAAACCAGGCAAGATTGTCGCGCAGCTCCTTCGGCCCGATCGAGTCATATTCCGCCAATGCCTCACGAAAACTATCCCGGTTGTAGCTGCGCTCGGTTGCCGGCAGGCCGGCAATGAGATTGCGCTCGATCCTGTCGATCTGCTCTTCGCTCAATTCCTTCAGTCGCGATTCCGCTTCCGCGATACGTGCCGCGCTGTAGCCGAATTCGGCATTCCTGCGCTTCAGGACGAACAGGTCGTAGGCGGCAAAATCGATCGCATCGAACCGCAGTGCGTAGCCCGTCGTTGGAAGCCGATAGGCAAGGTCGGTGCGGGTCCAGTCGACCACCGGCATGAAGTTATAGCAGATCGTCGCAATGCCGGCCTTGGCGAGCGCACGGATCGTGTCCTTATACCAGCCGACATAGCGAAGCCGTTCCGCCGAGCCGATCTTGATCGAATTGTGGACGGGAATGCTCTCCACAACCGACCAGGTCAGCCCTTCGGCCTCGATGATCCGCTTGCGCTCCAAAATGTCCGTCAAAGGCCAGGCGCGGCCGTCATAGATATCATGCAGGGCGGATACAACGCCCGAGGCTCCGGCCTGCTTGACATGATCGAGCGTCACCGGGTCGTCAGGGCCATACCAGCGCCAGCATTGTTCCATCGAGGCTTTTCCTTTGCGATAAAACGGAACCGTATTGTTGGGCCACAATGGAAGTCAAATTAAAGGAGTTTGCGCCATGAAGGATTTCGACGGCAAGATTGCTCTGGTGACGGGGACGACCGGGATCGGCCTGGCAACCGCCAGACGTCTTGCGGCGGGCGGGGCGGCGATCGTCGCCTGCGGCATCGACCGCGCGGCCAACACTGCGATGAGAGCGGAACTGGGCAGCTCCGGCGCCGAGGCGCTGGTCGTGGCCGTCGACGTCTCCGTGCCGGATCAGGTCCGCGACGCGGTCGCAGCCGGTGTTGAACGGTTCGGCGGCCTCGATATCATCGTCAATTCCGCGGCGGTCCATCCGTATGGCACCGCTGTTAGCACCGATTTCGACATCTGGAACCGGGCGATGTCCGTCAATGTCGGCTCGATCTACCTGACCGCGCATTTCGGTATTCCGGAAATGATCAGGCGAGGCGGCGGCGCCATCGTCAACGTGGCTTCGGTGCAAGGTTTCGCCTGCCAGCAGAACGTCGCCGCCTATGCCACGACCAAGGGCGCCATCCACACATTGACGCGCGCTCTGGCGCTCGACCACGCGCGCTCCGGCATTCGCGTCAATTCCGTCAGCCCGGGCTCGATCCGCACCCCGATCCTGGAAAAGGCGGCGCGCGGCGAAAACGGCACCGACGCCGATGTCGAGGCCGCCTACAGGCGCTTCGGCGAAGCGCACCCCATCGGGCGCATCGGCGAGCCGGAGGAAGTGGCGGAACTCATCGCCTTTCTGTGTTCGTCGAAAGCCGGGTTCTGCACCGGCGCGGACTACAGGATCGATGGCGGCCTGACTGCCGGCATCGGCGTGAAGTAGAACGGGAAGATCGGTCTCGGCTTTACGGGAGACGTTGTCATCGGACGATTTTCGGTCAGCCGCCACACGTAGCACCAGCGGCGGCGAACCAATAGCGCATAACATGCGCGAGCGCGAATACTGCACTTGCAGCCGGTTCAACCGTCTGATTCCCTTGGTTACGCTGGGCTGTCCTGATTCGCGCACTGTCCAAAGTCTTTGCAGCGCGCCGGGAACAAGCCTTCCACCGACCGCTGCGCTTGCGCATTCAAGGGGAGAGACGGCAAATGAACACTGCAACGAGGCCGACAATCTCGGAGATGAGGCCCAAGATATCCGTCATCGGGGTTGGCGGCGGTGGCGGCAACGCCATCAACAACATGATCGCCGAAGGCTTGCAGGGCACCGAGTTCATCGTTGCCAACACCGATGCCCAGGCGCTCACCATGTCGAAGGCAACGCGGCTGATCCAATTGGGAGCGCACGTCACGGAAGGCCTTGGTGCAGGATCCCTGCCCGAGGTCGGCCATGCCGCGGCCGTGGAATCTATCGACGAAATCATGGACCATCTTGCGGGAACGCATATGTGTTTCGTGACCGCAGGCATGGGAGGCGGAACTGGAACCGGTGCAGCACCGGTCATAGCGCAGGCCGCGCGCAACGCAGGAATACTGACCGTGGCCGTCGTCACCAAGCCGTTCGTCTTCGAAGGAAACCGCCGCATGCATGCCGCCAATGAGGGCATCGAGCGGCTGCGCGAAAGCGCCGATACCGTCATCGTCATACCGAACCAGAACCTCTTCAGGATCGCCGATGCCAAGACGACGTTCGCGGACGCTTTCGCCATGGCGGACCGCGTACTCTACGCCGGCGTCGGCTGCATCACCGATCTCATCGTCAAGGAAGGCCTGATCAATCTCGACTTTGCCGATGTGAAGTCGGTGATGCGCGATATGGGTCGCGCGATGATGGGGACCGGCGAAGCCACCGGCGAGGACCGCGCCAGGAAGGCAGCCGAAGCGGCGATCGCAAACCCGCTTCTCGACGAAGCGTCGATGATGGGCGCCAAGGGCGTCCTTGTCTCGATATCGGGCGGCACTGACATGACGCTGTTCGAGGTCGACGAAGCCGCCACGCGCATCCGCGAGGAGGTCGACGCCGATGCCGACATCATCGTCGGCGCCATTTTCGACAAGGCGCGCGCAGGAAAATTCAGGGTGTCGGTGGTCGCGACGGGATTGCGGCGGGGGCTTGAGATTCCGCTGACGGTGGGGTTGGAAAACCGTGTGAATTGAGCGACGCTCTTATGGCAGCACCACGGCAGGTTTCGACTGAAGGTCCGACGCACCGGACACCGCCGCCAGACGGTAATCGGGCGGAACGCCCAACCCTGATTGTTGCGGGATAGGCCTGCCGAGCAAGTTGTCGGTTTTGCCTGCGCGACTCTTGCTGTCGAATTGGAACGCCAGCCAGCGCTCATGGCGCCGGCCGCGTGAGCAGGGTGCGGAACAATTCCTCAGCCCGTCGCAGGCCCTCATCTGTCAGAACCACCGACTTCGCCTTGTTTGCCGGATTGGCGATCAGTCCCTTCTGGTGCAAGCGATCCAGAGCATCCCAATCCAATCCCTTCCAGGCGCGCCTCTCTTCATGCAGCGTTAGCCAAAGCAGCCCGAGAACGGCATTGTCGATCTTGTCGGTGTCCATCTCCATGCCAAGCAGTTTAACACGGGAAGACGGCGCCTGCCGAGACCCACACCGTCGGGTAACTCGATGAGGATCAAACTGGCCGCGCCAGGCTGCAAACGCAAAACGGCCCGCGTGATGCGGGCCGTTTTTGTTTGGTTGCGGGGACAGGATTTGAACCTGTGACCTTCAGGTTATGAGCCTGACGAGCTACCGGGCTGCTCCACCCCG
>NZ_JBVVQA010000008.1:0-228729 GCF_055811455.1 Mesorhizobium sp. WSM4845 | reverse complement strand
CTCTCCCCGTCACTATACGGGGAGAGGATGCCGGCAGGCAGGTGAGGGGCAGCGCCAACCTGAAGCGATGGGCTTGCTGGACCGAATTCGGCCGGTGCCTGGCGTAGCAAAAGTCGATTCCGATTTCCGGGGTCATGCGCTACGGTCGCGCCAAAGCATCGGGCCCAAAAGTGGAAACCGGTTTGGGAAAACCCGATGCTCAAACAAAAGGCTAGATGTGAGCGGCGGCACGGTTCGACTTGAAAGTCCGCCGCTCACATCCAGCATCCGAGGAGAGGCCATGATGTTCCAGACCTTTGATTCCGCAGGCGACCCCGCCGTCGGCAAGCCACGTGTGGCGTTGCTGCGTCAATGGCTGGCGGCCAACGGGCTGGACGGCTTCATCGTGCCTCGTGCCGACGAGCATCAGGGCGAATATGTCGCCGACCGCTCGGCGCGGCTGAAATGGCTGACCGGCTTCAGCGGCTCGGCCGGCGTCGCCATCGTGCTCGGCGACCGTGCCACCATGTTCGTCGACGGCCGCTACACGCTGCAGGTGCGCCACGAGGTCGATCTCGACATCTTTTCGATCGAAAGCCTGGTCGACAATCCGCCCGCCACCTGGATCAAGGACAATCTCGGCAAGGGCGTGCGGCTTGGCTTCGACCCGTGGCTGCAGACGATCGGCGACGTGAAAGCGCTGAAAGCGTCGGCCGAAAAATCGGGAGCGACATTGGTGCCGCTCGAGAGGAATCCGATCGACGCCATTTGGGAGAACCAGCCCGAACCGCCGCTGGCGCCGGTCGAGCTTCATCCTATCGGCTTTGCCGGCGAATTGGCCAAGCACAAGCTGGCGCGGCTGGCCGAGTCGATCGGCAAGGATGGCGCCACCCATGCCGTGCTGACCGACCCGTCCTCCGTCGCCTGGGCCTTCGACATCCGCGGCGGCGATGTGCCGCACACGCCGCTGGCGCTCGGCTTCGCCGTGCTCGCCGCCGGTCGATCGCACCTGCTTTTCATGGACCAGCGTAAGTTTTCACGCACCGTCGCGGCCTATCTGACGCAGCTCGCCGAATTGCACGAACCCGGTGAATTCGAAGCTGTTATCGCAGCCCTGGCCAAGGGCGGCGCGAAGATCGCGCTGGATCCGGTGCTGGCGGCGGAGAGACTGAGAATGCTGGTCGAGGACAATGGCGGCACCGTCATCACCGCACCCGACCCTGCCCGCATACCGCGCGCGACGAAAAACCAGGCCGAGATCAGCGGCGCCCGCGCCGCGCACCGCCGCGATGGCGCCGCCGTTGCCAAGCTGCTTTGCTGGCTCGACCGCCAGGAACCGGGCAAGCTCGACGAGATCGCCGTCGTCACCAAGCTCGAGGAGTGCCGCCGCAGCACCGGCGAGGAAACACAGATGCCGCTGCGCGACGTGTCCTTCGACACCATCGCCGGCGCCGGCCCGAACGGCGCCATCATGCACTACCGCGTTTCCCGCGCCACCAGCCGAAAGCTTCAGTCTGGCGAACTGTTCCTGCTCGATTCGGGCGGGCAGTATCAGGACGGCACCACCGACATCACCCGCACCGTACCGATCGGCACACCGACCGAGGAAATGCGCGAACGCTTCACGCTGGTGCTGAAGGGCATGATCGGCATTTCCATGCTGCGCTTTCCCCCGGGCACGCGCGGCTCCGAGATCGACGCCGTGGCGCGCCTTGCCCTGTGGAAACACGGTTGCGATTTCGCCCATGGCACCGGCCATGGCGTCGGCTCCTATCTGGCCGTGCACGAGGGCCCGCAGCGCATCGCCAGGACCGGCACCGAAAAGCTGCTGGCAGGCATGATCGTCTCCAACGAGCCGGGCTACTACAAGGAGGGTTCTTACGGCATTCGCATCGAGAATCTCATACTGGTGAAGCCGGCCGAGCCGATAGAGGGCGGCGACATCGCCGTGCATGGCTTCGAGACGCTGACGCTGGCGCCGATCGACACCAGGCTGGTGCGGTCTGACCTGTTGACGCGCGACGAGCTGCATTGGCTCGACACATACCACGCCCGCGTGCTGGCCGAGATCGGACCGATGCTCGACGGCGAGACGCTGGCCTGGCTGGAGAAGGCAACCGCACCGCTGCCGCACGACCAGAAGATTTGATTTCTCGAAAAGACTGGTGGCTCAGCTAGGGACCCAGGATGCCGGTCCGCAGGCAATGGCCTGCGGCCTTATCGCTGCCTTCTAACCTCCAAGGGTCGCCGACGGATTTCGCAGCGAAACTCGTTGAAGACACATGGCGGGTGCAGGGTGACGGTCGTGTCGGCACAAGGTCTGGCGTGGTGGAACGAGAAGGCAGAGCGTGGGCGAAACCGACGAGCGGCTGCTGGCGCTGATCGCTCAGAACAATGCGGCTGCGGTGGAAGCCATGGTCGAGCGCAAGCTGCCGCGGCTGATCCGTCTCGCCACGCGAATGATGGGCGACCGCGGCGAGGCCGAGGATGTCGCGCAGGAGACGTTCTTGCGCATCTGGCGGGCGGCTCCGGGCTGGCGCGCCGGCGAGGCGAAGTTCGACACCTGGCTGCATCGCGTCGCACTCAATCTCTGCTACGACCGGCTGCGCAGGCGGCGGGAGACGCCGGTGGCGGAACTTCCCGATCGCCCCGACGAACGCCCGGGCGTGGAAGCGGATATGCTCGCGGCCGACGATCAGCACCAGGTGCGGCGCGCGCTGGCCGAGCTGCCGGAGCGCCAGCGCGAGGCGATCGTGCTGCAGTATTATCAGGAGCTTTCGAACGGCGATGCGGCAGAGGTCATGGGCATCAGCATCGAGGCATTGGAAAGCCTGTTGTCGCGGGCGCGGCGGCAGCTCGCCCTATGAGCGCAAGCACGGTTGGCTGAACCGGCTGGTCGGCATGCTGCCGAAGTCTCGCGGCGAAGCAATCGCTTTTGCACCGACCATCCCGCTGGCGCTGCGAGGCCAGGCAGACGTCACCTCCTATGCGCCGTCCGCCCTGCCAGAGGCGCCGGACGACCTGATGACGCGCGTCGGCAAGCTCTATGACGCCGACGAACAGCTGCATGCGCTGTGGAGCAGCGCGATGGAGACACGGGCGTTGGGCGCGGTGAACGCGCAGCGCAAGGACGCAGCGAGCGTCGGCCGCACCGCCGCGGGCTTCCTCGCCAAGGCCGGCGGACCGCGCGTTGCCATGATCGAAACCAGCGGCTGGGACACCCATAGCGGCCAGCAAGCCAGGCTGGCCAACCAGCTCAGAGCGCTCGACGCGCTCATCGATGGGTTGCACGTTGGCCTCAGCGATATCTGGAAGGATACGACCGTGCTGGTCGCCACCGAGTTCGGCCGCACTGTCGCCGTCAACGGCACTGGCGGCACCGACCACGGTACGGCATCGGCTGCGATGATCGCTGGCGGAGCGGTGAATGGCGGGCGGGTGCTGGCCGACTGGCCGGGACTGTCTACCGGTGCACTCTACCAAGGACGCGACCTCGCCCCGACGCTCGACCTCGACGCGCTGATTGCGGTGACATCAGCCGAAACGTTTGGTCTCGATCCGCAAGAGACGATGCGCAGGCTCTTTGCAGGAGGTCGATTCGATCCCGCGATCTCCAACATCGTGCGCAAATAGGACTGGCGTACTCAGCCGGTCCGGTTACCCGACGAACTGCCGGGCCAGCACCAGCACGACGGCGCCGGCCAAAAACATCGCCATAAGCCCGCTGCGCAGCGAGACCAGCCCGGCGACGATCAATGCCGCCCATTCCGCCGGCCCGCCGCCAAGTGCTGCCGGCGCCACCAGCGTCGTCAGCACTGCGGCAGGCACAGCGTTCAGCCCGGCCTCGACGCGCGGATGGATGTTTTCGAAGCGCGAGATCACCAGATGGCCGCCGATGCGGGTCAGATAGGTCGCGGTCGCGCCGGCGATGATGATCCACAAGGTCGTGCTCATGGCCGCGCCTCCACGCCGCTGTGGCGCGGCGGCAGGATGACCGCGAGCAGCACGCCGGCCACGGCGCCAATCGAGACGTGCCAGGGCGAGCCCACCGTCTTGTAGGCGATGATGGAGGCAGCAGCACTGGCGACGACCACCGGCAGCCACAGTGGCCGTTTGCGAAAGCCAATGACCAGTCCGAGGAAATAGATCGGCAGCAGAAAATCGATGCCCAGCGCATGGGTATCGGGAATAAGCCTGCCGAATACCGCGCCAAGCGCGCTTTCGGTCACCCAGAACACATAGACCGGCAGGCCAAGCCCCATATACCAGGCGAAGCCGACCGTCTCGCCAGCCTCCGCCTTGCGCTCGGCCACGGCGAACTGCGGATCGGTGAGCAGGAAATAGCCGACCGCCTGCTGCACCGGCGGCCAGTGCGCGATGCGCCGGCCGATGCCCGCGGAGTAAAGCACATGGCGGAAATTCACGGCGAAGATCGACAGCACGATCAGCCCTGGCGCGACATGCTGCCCGAACAATTCGATGCCGACCATCTGGCTGGCGCCGCCGAAAACCATGGCGCTCATCAGCAAGGCTTCAAGCACCGAAAATCCGTTGTCTACGGCGAGCGCCCCGAACAGCAGTCCAAACGGCGCCGCCGCCACCACGACGGGCATGCTGAGCCGCACGCCTTGCCAGAAATCGCTTTTTGCGCGGTTTTCGGAGATTGCTTCCGCCGACATCAGCCACTCCTCGGAGCACCGCTCGTCCTTTTGGACGATCAAAGGACGCTCTAACACTTTGAATCCACGCGTCGGGCCATCCGAAAATCGATCCCGATTTTCGGGCCGATGCGGGGGAAAGCTGATATGTAGGGAGCGCTGTCAGCCTTGTCACACCAATTCGCTTGAGCCAACGATCAGCGGAAGTGATCCTCGTCGCAGGTTCAGGCGTGCGCGTTTCGGCCAGTGCTCAGTCCACCGTGACCTTGGCTTCGATCGCCCTGCCCCAGTCGAGCAACGGCTTGGCCCGCAAGGCGAAATCGACCAACTCGTCGACCAGCGCCGGCCCGTGGATTCCCGCAGGGTCGACTTCGTGCCGGACGGCGAAATGCCGGTTGCGGATGGCCGCCGCGAGATCGGCCGCCGTGACATGCTCGAAGCCGCGTGGCGCGCGCTTCATGCAGCCTTCCGCATCGAGTTCGAGGCGGTTTTGCTTCAGCGCCTCGATCAGCGCCCGGAATTCACCCGGCCGCGCCGCGATGGCCTGGCGCATCGCCAGCAGCAGCGCCGGCCCCGGCTGCCACCAGGCAACGCCGGCAAAGCAGCGCTCAAGCCCGATATGGATGAAGAACACGCCCTGTTCCATCTTGGTGCCATCAGGCGAGAGGATTGCCGACAGATGCCGGTTGTAGGCCGCTTGTCCTTGGCGAAGCGCACGTCGCGATTGATCCGGAACAGCGACTTCTTGCGATCGCCGCGCAAGCCCAGCCCCGCTGCCGCGAAGCGCTCGGAGAGCGTTTCGACCAGATCGCCGAAGGGGTCGCGCAGCTCGCTTTCGAAGAGGTCGCGGTTTTCCAGAAACCACTCCCGGCTCTGGTGAAAATCGAGCGCCTTGAGGAAGGGAATTGCCTTTTGGCCGAAACCGGTGAACGCGCCTTCCATCACGCCTTGCCGATCCGCGCCAACCAAGCGTCTTCGTCGATCACCTCGATGTCGAGTTCGGTGGCAAGCTTGAGCTTGGAGCCAGCACCTGGGCCGGCAACGACGAGATCGGTCTTCTTCGACACCGAGCCGGCGACCTTGGCGCCGAGCTTTTCGGCCATTGCCTTGGCCTCGTCGCGCGACATCTTTTCCAGCGCGCCGGTGAAGACCACCGTCTTGCCGGAGACCGGCGACGACACGCCACCGACCGGCTCCTCGTCGAGCACTGTTACTTCCGCCAGCAATGCATCGAGCGCCTGCCGGTTATGGTCTTCAGCGAAGAAATCGACCACCGCCTCGGCAACGATCGAGCCGATGCCGTTGATGCCGTTCAACTCCTGCCAGGCAGCGTTGCCAGGGTCACCCTTGCCGGCCGGCATGACGGCGCTTTGCCCGGTTTCGCGGAAAGCGGCAAAGGAAAGGAAATGGCGGGCCAGCCGCTTGGCATTGGTCTCGCCGATGTGGCGGATGCCGAGCGCATAGAGGAATCGCGAGAACTCGACCTGCCGCCGATCGTCGATTGCCGCGAACAGCTTGCGTACCGAGGTCGCGCCGAAACCGTCAACGTTCTCGAGCTTGGTCAGCGATGCTGCCTGCCGCTTCTTCAGCGTAAAAATGTCGGCCGGTGAATAGATGCGTAGGGACGGATCCTCGGCGTGGAAGAAGAATTCGATCTGCTTCTCACCGAGCCCCTCGATATCGAAAGCACCCCGAGAGACGAAATGGCGCAGACGCTCCACCGCCTGCGCGGGGCAGATCAATCCGCCGGTGCAGCGCCTGACTGCTTCCCCCTCCTCGCGCACGGCGTGGCTGCCGCAGGCCGGGCAAAGCACTGGGAAAGCATATTGCACACTGTCGGGCGGCCGCTTTTCCATGACCACGTCGATGACCTGCGGAATGACATCGCCAGCACGCTGGATGCTCACCGTGTCGCCGATGCGAATGTCGCGGCCTTCGCGGATCGGCTGGCCGTTGTTGCCGATGCCCTTGATGTAGTCCTCATTGTGCAGTGTCGCGTTGGTCACCACGACGCCGCCGACCGTCACCGGCACCAGCCGCGCCACCGGCGTCAGCGCGCCGGTGCGGCCGACCTGGATGTCGATGCCGGTCAGGATCGTCGTCGCCTTCTCGGCCGGGAATTTGTGAGCGATCGCCCAGCGCGGCGAACGCGAGACGAAGCCCAGCCGCTGCTGCAGCTCGAGGCTGTTCACCTTGTAGACGACACCGTCGATGTCGTAGCCGAGCGTCGCCCGGTTGGATTCGATCAGCCGGTATTGCTCGAGCAATCCCTCGACGCTGTCGAACAGCTTCATCAGCGGATTGACCCTGAAGCCAAAGCGCTCGAACGCCGCCACCATGCCCATCTGCGTGTCGGCGGGCATGGCGCTCACCTCACCCCAGGTATAGGCGAAAAACCGCAGCGGCCGGCTGGCTGTGATCGAGGTATCGAGTTGGCGCAAGGAGCCTGCCGCCGAGTTGCGCGGATTGGCAAAAACCTGCTTTCCGGCCTCGGCATTGCGGCGATTGAGCTCGGCAAAGTCGGTGAGGCGCATATAGACCTCGCCCCGCACTTCCAGCACATCGGGAAAATCGCCTGAGAGCACGTTGGGAATCTCGGCGATGGTGCGGGCGTTGGCCGTCACATCCTCGCCGACCTGGCCGTTGCCACGCGTTGCCGCCGTCACCAGCCGTCCGGCCTCGTAGCGCAGCGACAGCGACAGGCCGTCGATCTTAGGCTCGGCAGTCATCGCCAGCGGCGCGTCGGCGCTGAGCCTGAGGAAACGGCGGATGCGGCCGACGAAATCGATCACGTCCGCATCGGCGAAAGCGTTGTCGAGCGACAGCATCGGAATGGCATGGACGATCTTGCGGAATTTCTCCGACACCGCCGCGCCGACTTTGCGTGACGGCGAATCCTCGCGCACAAGGGCAGGAAACCGCTGCTCGATGGCAAGGTTGCGCCGCCGCAGCGCATCGTAGGCCGCGTCCGAAATCGTCGGCGCGTCCTCGGCATGGTAACGCTGGTCGTGAGCGGCGATTTCCTCGGCCAACCGCTTCAGCTCGCTGGCTGCTTCACTTTCGCTGAGCGAATCGACTGGTTTTTCGGGCATGCACGGCTCCTCGACGCTGACCCGGAACGATTTCCTGGGCCATGCGCGAAATCAAATTGCTACAGCGTCCTTGCGCGTTCGAAGGACGCGCGGCGCGCCACAATAGATCAGGATTTTGAGAAAATCATTGCTGAACAGCAGGATGGAGCCACATCCTGACTCGATCCACAACGCCGAGCATAAGCTCTGCTATGCCGCGGTGTTTTCGCGAAGCAGCCGCTCGGCGGCCGCACGCGCCTCGTCGGTGATGGTCGCCCCGGCAAGCATCCGCGCGATCTCTTCCTGGCGCGCCGCCCGATCCATCTCGGCGATGCCGGTGGCGACGCGATCGGCGCTGCCGGATTTGGAGATCAGGAAATGCGTTGCCGCGCGTGCCGCCACTTGCGGCGCGTGCGTGACCGAAAGCACCTGCACGCGCTTCGACAGCCGCGCCAGCCTTTGGCCGATGGCGTCCGCCACCGCGCCGCCTACGCCGGTGTCGATTTCATCGAAGACCAAGGTCGGCGCCGAGCCGCGGTCGGCCAGCGCCACCTTCAGCGCCAGCAGGAACCGCGAAAGTTCGCCTCCGGAGGCGACTTTCATCATCGGGCCCGGTCTTGTGCCGGGATTGGTGCGCACCCAGAACTCGACCCGATCGATGCCGTCTTCCATGCGGCTCTCGGCCTCGCTTGCCATCTCGACGATGAAGGCTGCCCGTTCGAGCTTCAGCGCCGGCAGTTCGGCCATCACCGCCCTGGTCAACCCGACCGCCGCCGCATGGCGAAGCGACGAAAGCTGGGCAGCGGAAATGTCATAGGTCTCGCACGCGGCGGCGGCCTGCTTCTGCAGCCCGTGCAGGCGCTCCTCGCCGGCGTCGAGATCGGCGAGATCGGCGGCCATCGTATCGCGCAATTGCGCCAGATCGTCGACCGCCACACTGTGCTTGCGTGAGGCGGCGCGCAGCGAAAACAGCCGCTCCTCGGCCTGTTCCAGCCGCCGCGGATCGTACTCGGTGGCGCGAAGTGCCGCTTCCACGCCCGATTGCGCTGCGTCGAGCGACAGCATCGCCTCATCGAGCGATTTGACCACGTCGTCGAGCAGGCCGGGCGCCTCGGTCACCTTGCGCTGCAGCCGTCGCAACAGGCTGGCGAGTTGCGGCAGGGGCGAAGACGGGCCCGAGAGCACATCTTGCGCATCGTGGATTTCGGAGGCGATCTTTTCCGCCCGCATCATCGAGGCGCGCAACTCGGCAAGGTCGGCTTCCTCGCCTGGCTGGGGATCGAGCTTCGTCAATTCGGCGACCGCGGCGCGCAGATAGTCGGCCTCGCGGGCCGCCGCTTCCACCTTGGAACGATGCCGCGAAAGTTCCAGTTCGCAGGCCCGCCAGTACCGCCATGCCTCGCCGGTCGCCCGCACAGCGCCGAGATGACCGCCAAAACTGTCGAGCAATTCGCGATGGGCACCGGGATCGACCAAGGCACGCTCGTCATGCTGGCCGTGGATCTCGACCAGCGCGTGACCGACATCGCGCATCAGTGTCACGCTGGAAGGCTGGTCGTTGACGAAGACGCGGGTACGGCCATCCGCCGTCTGCACGCGGCGCAGGATGATGTCGCCATCGTCCTCGATAGCGTTGTCGGCAAGCAGCATGCGGGCAGGATGGTTGCGCGGCACGTCGAACACGGCGATGACTTGGCCCTGTGCCGCGCCATGCCGCACCAGCGAGGCGTCACCGCGGGCGCCAAGCGCCAGCGACAGCGCGTCGAGCAGGATGGATTTTCCAGCACCGGTTTCGCCGGTCAGCACCGAAAGACCGGACGAGAAGTCGATGTCCAGCTTCTCGATCAGAACGATATCGCGGATCGACAGTCTGGAAAGCATGGTGACGCGCCGCTCAGGCGCCGGTGATCAGCTTCCCGGCCTTGGCGATCCACGAGCCCGCATTCTCGCGCGGCTCGAGCCCACCAGTCTGCAGGAGCTTGTAGGAATCCTTGTACCACACGCTGTCGGGATAGTTGGTGCCGAGCACAGCAGCGGCAGTCTGCGCTTCCGATGTCAGCCCCATCGCATAATAGGTTTCGGTAAGGCGCGCGAGCGCTTCCTCGACATGGCGCGTGTTGGAATAGGTCTCCACCACGACGCGGAACCGCTTGACGGCGGCGATGTATTCACGGCGCTCGAGATAATAGCGGCCGATCTGCATCTCCTTGCCGGCGAGTTGGTCGTTGGCGAAGCGGATCTTTTCCTTGGCGTCGTCGACATATTCGGAATCGGGCCAGCGCGTCACAAGATCCTGCATCGTCTGCACGGTCTGACGCGCTTCCTTCTGGTCCTGGGTGACATCCCTGATTTGCCGGTAGTAGCTCAGCCCGATGATGTACTGGGCATAGGCAGCGTCGTCGGTCGACGGATAGAGCGTGAGATAGCGCTTGGCCGAACCGATAGCCTCGGTATAGTTGCCCTGGCGATAGTCGGCAAAGGCGCCCATCACCATCGATTTGCGGGCGTATTCGGAATAGGGATGCTGGCGGTCGACCGCACTGAATTTGCGGCTCGCCTCCTGCAGGCGCCCGGCATTCAGATTGGCGAGGCCCTGATTGTAGAGAACGTCTGCCGGCTCGGTCTGCTCGACATAGGTCGACAGGTCGACATCCTTTTCGGACGACATGCAGGCCGACAGGAACAGCGATGGAACAACCACCGAAAGCGCCAGGAAAACAGCCCGATGCGGCGCTTTCGATTGACCAATTCGCTTGAAGAACATGATTGGATTCCGCCCTTTCGGCGTCATTTCAGTCGACATTTCGCCCTGGGCAGCAGGCATAACCATAATCGCCGTGCCCGGCAACGCTATCTCCGGCCATTCGCACATTTTTGTGGCAGCCTGGCGCAGCCCGCACACTTGCGTGATTTCGCCGGCCGATGGTGCATTCATGCAACACAGGCCGGCGGCCATAAAACGCAAACGTTAAGAATCAGATCATCCAGGGCGCGTAGACAGGTGCATAGACGGCGCTCTTTTCGACGGTGCGACCGCGCTCGCGGCGTGTCGTCTCGACGATCTCGAACGCCGAACGGTCCGACAAAAGGCGGCGCAGCGCTGCCGCATTCAGCCTGTGGCCGCCGCGATAGGAACGGAAGCAGCCGATGAACCGGGCGCCGGCCAGCGCCAGATCGCCCATGGCGTCCATCGTCTTGTGGCGCACGAATTCGTTGGGATAGCGCAAGCCTCCGATGTTGATCACGCGGTTGTCGTCGCCGATCACCAGGGAGTTTTCCAGCGAGGAGCCGAGCGCATAGCCGGCTGCCCACAGCCGCTCGACGTCCTTCATGAAACCAAAGGTACGGGCCCGCGCGATGTCGCGGCGAAAAATGTCGGCGTTCATGTCGGATGCAAAGAGCTGACGGCCGATCGCCGGGCTTTCGAAATCGATCTCGATTTCGAAGCGCGTGCCGTCATAGGGCCTGAACTCCGCCCAGGAGGCACCGTTCTCGATGCGAACCGGCTTGACCACCCTGATGTAGCGGCGCTTGACCGGCAGCGTATCGATGCCCGCCTGGTCGATAGCCTCCACGAACGCAATGGCGCTGCCGTCGAGGATCGGAACCTCACGGCCGTCGATCTCGATGACGACATTGTCGATGCCGAGCCCGAAAACCGTGGCCATCAGATGTTCGACTGTGGCGATGTGCTCGCCTGCCGGATCGCCGAGCATGGTGCACAGATCGGTGGCGCCGACCTCGGAAACCAGCGCGCGGAACTCCCGGACTTCGCTTCCATTCGAAAGCTGGAACACGACACCCGTATCAGCGTCTGCCGGCAGGAAATGAACGGTAACGGAATTGCCGCTGTGAACACCGGTGCCGGTCAGCGTCGCACGCGATTTAAGTGTCGTCTGATAGTCGTGCAAAACAAACCCCATAGCCCATACTGCCTACGTCCGCTTCATAAGCCCAAGGGCGCGGCTCTTTGATCGGCAGGCAGGGCCACTTCCCCGAATCCCAGCAAACCGAAATTGATCGCGGCGAAGATAGTGGTCCGGCAGAAAGTCTCCAAATCACGGTTTCTTACTCTGTGTAACCGCGATCCGAACCGGATACGGTCTCATAACTCCTTGTTTTACAAGGAACTTTTAGCGTTAACAGGCAAACAATTTCTTGTCTGCCTGTTAACAACTGTTACGGTCCGTTAACAGGTTAGTTGGCCTGGCGGCGCAGGAATGCCGGAATCTCCAGCTGATCGTCTTCCTGGACGGCCCTGCTCTGCGGCGTCAGCCGGCCCTGGTCGTCCAACTGGCCGCGGCGTGGCGCGTAAAGCTGCGGATCCTGGCTGGCAAGGCGGCGCACTTCGGGTGCCGCCTGGCGCAGTTTCGGCTCGCGCGGCTGCGCCGGCTGCAGCCGTGCAGGCTCTTCTTCGCGACGGGTAAGGCCGTTGGTCAGGCGCTTGAGCAGTCCCATCGGTCCGCTATTCTCGTGGTCGGCCGGACGGCTTTTGGCTTCCACCTCGGCTTTCACCACCGGCGGAAAGTCCTCGACGCGCGGCATGCGCTGGGGCGCTGCCCGCTGAAGCACTTCACGCTGCGGCGCGGGCTGCATCGTTTGCTGAACCATTGGCTGCAGCATCGGCTGCGGCTGGGCCGGCGGCGCCTGGAAGATCTTGCTCTGCGGGCGGAAATCTTCCGCCTGGGAGGCCGGCGCGGGACGCGCCATCGCCGCCGCATTGGCCTCGGCGAGCTGGATTGCCTCGGCGACCGGATCGGCGGCGCGCGGCTCGTAGCCTCCCTGCTGGACAGGCGCCGGACGGCTTTCCGTGACCGGAGCGGCCGGGCGGCTGACCGGCCTTGGCGGAGCCGTGCGGATGGCGATCGGCGCGGCAGCGATTTCTGCCGCCGATTTGTCGATGCCGGTAGCAACCACCGAGACGCGGATGACGCCTTCGAGATCCTCGTCGAACGTCGCACCCAGGATGATGTTGGCTTCCTGGTCGACCTCCTCGCGAATTCGGGTCGCCGCCTCGTCGACTTCGAACAGGGTCAGGTCGCGGCCGCCGGTGATCGAGATCAACAGCCCCTTGGCGCCCTTCATCGAGGTCTCGT
Organism: Mesorhizobium sp. WSM4845; assembly: GCF_055811455.1. NCBI lineage: Bacteria > Pseudomonadati > Pseudomonadota > Alphaproteobacteria > Hyphomicrobiales > Phyllobacteriaceae > Mesorhizobium > Mesorhizobium sp. WSM4845. The sequence continues at coordinate 215,925 of NZ_JBVVQA010000008.1, read as the reverse complement.
CGAGCAGCGGATTGGCGATCGCGGCTTCGGCGGCGGCCATGGCGCGCCCCTCGCCGGAAGCTTCGCCCGTCCCCATCATCGCCTTGCCCATCTCGCGCATGACCGAGCGGACGTCGGCGAAGTCGAGGTTGATCAGCCCTTCCTTGACCATCAGGTCGGTGATGCAGGCGACGCCGGAATAGAGCACCTGGTCGGCCATGGCGAAAGCGTCGGCAAAGGTCGTCTTGTCATTGGCCAGCCGGAACAGGTTCTGGTTGGGGATGACGATGAGGGTATCGACGCATTTCTGCAATTCCTCGATGCCCAGATCCGCCGTCTTCATGCGGCGCTGGCCTTCGAAATGGAACGGCTTGGTGACGACGCCGACGGTGAGAATCCCCTTCTCGCGCGCCGCACGTGCAACCACCGGCGCGGCCCCCGTGCCGGTGCCGCCGCCCATGCCGGCAGTGACGAAGCACATATGGGTGTTGGAGAGATGATCGACGATCTCGTCGATGCATTCCTCCGCCGCGGCGCGTCCGACTTCCGGCTGCGACCCCGCACCCAGGCCCTCGGTGACATGCGCGCCGAGCTGGATCAGGCGATCCGCCTTGGACATGGTCAGCGCCTGCGCATCGGTATTGGCCACCACGAACTCGACGCCGCGCAAGCCGGCGGTGATCATGTTGTTGACGGCATTGCCGCCGCCGCCGCCGACACCGAACACGGTGATACGCGGCTTCAGCTCGGTGATGTCCGGCTTTTGCAGATTGATGGTCATTGTCTCCGTCCTTTGCCTTTCCCGCCGCTTCGCCGCTGCGGCCGCCTATGGGGCTGTCCCCGTCAATTTAAAAACTGTCTCTCAACCACTGACTCATTCGATGCAGTTTTCCGCCAGTTCCGGTCATCCTGAGACCAGAAATTCCTTTCGCCGGATGGCTCTCGAAATTCGCCATCTGCGGGTAGATCAGAAGCCCGACTGGCGTCGAGAAAGCCGGCCCCTTGGCCGCCTCCGGCAGGCCCGCTACACCGAGCGGACGGCCGATGCGCACATTGCGTCCGAGAATGCGGCGCGCTGCCTCGGGCAGGCCGGAAAGCTGGCTGGCGCCGCCGGTCAGCACGACGCGCTTGCCGGCCGCGTTGCCGTAGCCGGACCTGTTCAGCCGGTCGCGCAACAGTTCGAGCGTCTCGTCGATGCGCGCCCGGATGATGCGCGTCATCACCGAACGCGGGATCTGAAGCGGCACCTCGCCGTCCTCGCCGATCGGCTGTATCGAGACCAGGTCGCGGTCGTCGGCACTGCCGGGCAGCGCCGAGCCATGCATCACTTTCAGCCTCTCGGCGGCATCGAGCGAGGTTGACAGGCCCTTGGCCATGTCCAGCGTGACGTGGTTGCCGCCGATGGCGATGGCGTCGCCATGAACGAACTTGCCTTCCGAAAACATCGAGATCGTCGTGGTGCCGCCGCCCATGTCGATGCAGGCTGCGCCCATCTCGAGTTCGTCGTCGACCAGTGCGGCAAGACCGCTGGCATAGGGCGTCGCCACCATGCGCTCGACCGACAGGTGCGAACGGTTGATGCAAAGCTCCAGATTGCGCAACGGTGCCGCGTCACCCGTCAGCACGTGCATGTCGACGCCGAGCTGGTCGCCGACCATGCCGCGCGGATCACGCACGCCGCGCTCGGCGTCCAGCGAAAAGCCGACGGGAAGCGAATGGATCACTTCGCGCTCGGCCCGCAGCGCCTGCTTGGCGCCGGCGGCAAGCACGCGCTTGATGTCGGCCTCGTCCGCCTCATGGCCGCCAAGGTTGATGGTTGCCGAGAAGCTTTCGCTCTTCAGCCGGCCGGCCGTCATGTTGACGATCAGCGAATCGACGGTCAGCCCGGCCATGCGCTCGGCGGCATCGACGGCAAGGCGAATGGCGTGCTCGGCCCTGTCGAGATCGATGACGACACCCGATTTCACGCCTTGCGACTTCTGGTGGCCGATGCCGATAACCTGTATGCGATGCGAGCGCCCGCGCAGCAGCATGCCGTCCTCGCGCGGCTTGAGCTTGGCCACCACGCAGCAGACCTTGCTCGAGCCGACATCCAGCACCGTCATGATGCCGGATCGGCGCGACGAGGCATCGCTGTTGCCGCCAAGCCAGCTCATATCTTCGTCTCCGGCTTGCGCTTCGGCATTTTCGGCTTTTCATTGAGCGCGGCCTGACGCTGCGTCGCCGCCTCCGGCGTCAACTGGACGACGAGGCGATCGGAAAGGCGCATGTCAACGGCGGCGATATCGCGCGTCAAAAGCCCGTTCTCTCGGTCCATCCTCAGCAGATCGGCGATCGCCTGGTCCTCGCCATCCTCGGGGAGCTTGACCGTGATGCCGTTTTCCAGCTTCAGGTCCCAACGTCGTTCGCCGATGCGGATGTAGCCTTTGATCCGTGCGGCAAGCTCTGGGTATTTCTTGATCCTGGCCAGGAAATCCGGCGCCTTGGCCGGGGCGCCGGTGCCGACGATCAGCGGCAGCAGCGACTGCTTGCCGCCGGAGAATGGCGCGATCACGGCGCCGGAGCGCTCGATGACCGAAAGCTCGCTGCCCTGCTGCCAGAGCGCGAAGGGCTCACGCTCCTCGATGCGCACCTCCAGCGTGTGCGGATAGACCTTGCGCACCGCCGCGACCTCGACCCAGGGCAGCGTGGCGATGCGTTCCCGCGCGGCTTCGGCATCGAAGCCGATCAGCGACGTCCAGCCATCGAGCTGCATCCTGTCGAGAATATCGATCTCGGAGGTTGCGCGGTTGCCGACGACCTTGATCTGGTCGACGGCAAAGCCCGTGCGCGCGGTGATGCCCTGGACGATAGCGTCGACATGCCCGCCGAGATAGGCGCCATAGGCACTGCCCGATACGAGCAGCGCCGCCGACAGCACGGCTGCGGAAAACGGCGGCACCTCGAAGTCGTCCTCGCCCAGACGCGCCAGCATGCGCGCCGGCCGGCGAAGCAGGCGCGGCAGCACGAAATGGTCGAACGACAACGCCACGCCGAACAGCGTCGGCCCGGCCGCGCCCTTCCCCTTGCCCTGTCCCCACCTCAACGCAGACACGAAGCGTCCTCCACCATCCAACTCAACAAATCGCCGAACGAGTGTCCCGCCTGCGCGGCGATCTCAGGCACCAAGGATGTCGGCGTCATGCCGGGCTGAGTGTTGACCTCGAGCCAGACAATTTCGCCGTTCTCGGAGTGTCGATCATCATAACGGAAGTCCGACCGGGAAACGCCCCGGCAGCCGATGGCTTGGTGAGCCCTGAGCGTCAGTGTCTGTATTTTTTGGTAAATATTCGGTGAAATTTTTGCAGGGCATTCGTGTTTTGATCCGCCCGCGACGTATTTTGAATCATAGTCGTAGAAGGAATGGCCGGTCGGGATGATCTCGCAGACGCCGAGCGCCACATCGCCCATCACCGCGCAGGTCAACTCCCGCCCGTGCACATAGCGCTCCGCCATGACGGTATCGCCATACTTCCAGTCGGACGAACCGATGACCTGCGGCGGATGCGACTGCCCTTCGTGCACGATGACGACGCCGAAGCTCGACCCCTCATTGACCGGCTTGACGACGTAAGGCGGCTTCATCGGATGCTTGTTCTGGATGGCGAAGCGATTGACCACCTTCGATTCGGCAACCGGTATGCCGACAGACTTGGCGATCTTCTTGGCTTGTTCCTTGTTCATGGCAAGCGCCGAGGCGAGCACGCCGGAATGGGTGTAGGGGATGGCAAGATATTCGAGGATGCCCTGGATGGTGCCGTCCTCGCCGAAAGGACCATGCAGCGCATTGAAGACAACATCAGGCTTGAGCTCAGCCAGCACCGATCCAACATCGCGCGAGACGTCGACGCGAGTGACCTGGTAGCCTTCCGTCTCGAGCGCATCAGCACAGGCTTTCCCCGAAGACAAGGACACGGGCCGCTCGGACGAGAATCCACCCAGAAGGACGGCCACGTGCTTGCTTTTCATTTCCCGTCATTCCCTATCACGGCGGGCCCTTTCACTGCGGGTCTGCATCTCACACGCCCCGGAAAGGGCCATACACTCAAACGCTCGGAGCAGTCCCTGCTCTGATGATTTCTGCACCATCGAGTCCCCGAGTTTCCCGGCAGGCAACCCCCTGACGGAAAAACGCTGGTGACGCGTCGAAACGACTCAAATCAGGAAACGCTTCAGGGCAGAGAATCAGAGAGTGCAATCGCTGGCAAGTCCTTACGATTCCGCGAGATTCACTTTCCGCAAAAACGGCCGCGAAAACTGTGTTGTTGAGTCCTTACAGCAACTGTCCGAGGAATTCCTGGACCTCGTGCCCTGGCCGGAATTTGCCGATGCGCTTGATTTCCCAATGCAGCCGGATGCCCGACCTTTCGAGCACGCGCGCGCGCACCGTCTCGCCAAGATATTCAAGGTCGTAGCCCGTCGCGGTTCCCGTGTTGATCATGAAGTTGCAATGCATCGGCGACATCTGCGCGCCGCCGATCATCAGCCCCCGACAGCCCGCCCTGTCGATCTCCTTCCAGGCCGAGGTGCCCTCCGGATTCTTGAAGGTCGAGCCGCCGGTCTTTTCGCGGATCGGCTGCACGGTCTCGCGATGATGCTGGACGGCGTCCATTGCCGCCTTGATCGCGGCCTTGTCTGCCAAAACGCCTTCGAACACCGCTGATGTGAAGATCAGCCCGGCAGGTGCTGCCGAATGGCGATAGGCGTAGCCCATATCAGCGTTGCTCAGCGTATGCACATTGCCCTTGCGGTCGAGCGCCCGCACCTCGACAACGCGCTCGCGCGTCTCGACGCCATTGGCGCCGGCATTCATCCTCAGCGCACCGCCGATGGCGCCCGGAATGCCGTGGTAGAACTCAAAGCCGCCTATGCCAGCTTGATAGGCGACAGCGGCAAGGCGTTTGTCGGGCGTGGCCGCGCCCGCCTTGATTGTGGTCGGCGCAATCACTTCGGCTTCGCCAAAGCCCTTGGCCGAAAGCCGGATGACGAAGCCCGCAATACCGCCGTCACGGACAAGCAGGTTCGAGCCGATACCGACGGTGGTCAGCGGCATCTCTTCGGGCACTGCCCCCAGGAACGCAGCGAGATCGTCTTCGTCGGCCGGCTGGAACAGCGCGTCGGCCAGCCCGCCGGCGCGGAACCAGGTGATCTTGTCCATCTCGGCATTGGGCGTGATGCGGCCGCGCAGGCCGGCAAGCCGGCCGCCAAGCTTGTCGATCAATGCCTGGCCACGCATCATGAGGCAGTACCGCCGAGTTCCCTGGGCAGCGCGTAGGCCCATTGCGTGATGTTGCCGGCACCGAGGAAGACGATGAAATCGCCTGGTTTGGCCAGGTCGCGGATAACCGGCGCAATCGCCGCGGGGCCTTCGATGTAGCGCGCGTCGCGATGGCCGCCGGAGCGGATGCGCGACACCAATGCCTCGGACGTCACCCCGTCGATCGGCTCTTCGCCTGCCGCATAGACCGGCGCCACCATCACCGTGTCGGCATCGTTGAAGCAGACGGAAAACTCGTCGAACAGGTCGTGAAGCCGGGTGAAGCGGTGTGGCTGGGCAATCGCGATGACGCGGCCCTTGGTGGCATCGCGCGCCGCCTTGAGAACCGCCGTGATCTCGACCGGATGGTGGCCGTAATCATCGAACACATCGACGCCGTTCCACGAACCGGTACGGGTGAAGCGCCGCTTGACGCCGGCGAAGGACGACAGGCCCTTCCTGATCGCCTCGGCCGAAAGGCCGAGCTCATGCGCGACGGCGATCGCCGCCGTCGCATTGGCGACGTTGTGACGGCCGGGCATCGGCAGGCGCAGGCCTGATATCGTCGACTCGCCGCCGGTCTTGCGGTCGCGGATCACCACGTCGAATTCCGAGGTCGGGCCATCCATGCGGTGATTGATGAAACGCACGTCGGCCTGTGCGTTCTCGCCATAGGTGATGACGCGCCGGTCCTCGATGCGGCTGACCAGCGCCTGCACCTCCGGATGGTCGGTGCACATGACGCCGAAGCCGTAGAACGGCACGTTTTCGACGAACTGGCGAAAGGCCTCGCGCACCTTGTCGAAGGAGCCGTAATGGTCGAGATGTTCGGGATCGATGTTGGTGACGACGGCAATCTCGGCCGGCAGCTTCAGGAACGTGCCGTCGCTCTCATCGGCCTCCACCACCATCCATTCGCCATCGCCCATGCGGGCGTTGGTGCCGTAGGCATTGATGATGCCGCCATTGATCACGGTCGGATCGAGCCCGCCGGCCTCGAGCAGCGTCGCCACCATCGAGGTCGTCGTCGTCTTGCCATGCGTGCCGCCGATGGCCACCGCCTGCCGGAAGCGCATCAGTTCCGCCAGCATCTCGGCGCGACGGACGATGGGAAGCAGTTTCTCGCGTGCCGCCTTCAGCTCCGGATTGGATTTCTTGATCGCCGTCGAGACGACGACCACTTCGGCATCGCCGATATTGTCGGCATGGTGACCGACGAAGCACTCGATGCCCTTGTCGCGCAGCCGCTGCACATTGGCGCTGTCGGCCTGGTCGGACCCTTGCACCTGGTAGCCGAGATTATGCAGCACCTCGGCGATGCCGCTCATGCCGATACCGCCGATGCCGATGAAATGCACGAGGCCGATCGTCTGCGGCATCTTCATACGTGCGTCTCCTTCCTGAATTCCGATACGCTTTTCTTCGACGCAATAGCCTCTGTCAGATCGGCGAGCAACCGTGCCGCGTCCGGTTTTCCGGCCGATTTCGCCGCCGCTGCCATCGTGGTCAGCCGCTCCGGATCGTCCATCAGCGCTCCGACGAGCGCGGCGATGCGCTCGGACGAAAGCGTCGATTGCGGATGCACTTCGGCGCCGCCTGCCGCGGCCAATGCCGCAGCATTGGCGGCCTGGTCGTGGTCGAGCGCATGCGGATAGGGCACCAGCAGCGCCGGCCGGCCGATCACCGCGATTTCCGATACGGTCGATGCGCCGGATCGTGACATCACCAGGTGCGCCGCAGCCATGCGCGCCGCCATGTCGGTGAAGAAGGGCGACACCTCAGCCTCGACGCCAAGGACGGCATAGGCCGCCTTCACCCGCTCGACATCGTCGGCACGCGCCTGCTGGGTGATATCAAGCCGCTTGCGTTGTGCATCGGAAAGCTGTCGAACCGCCGCCGGCACCGCATCGGAAAAGAACTGTGCGCCCTGGCTGCCGCCGAACACCAGGAAGCGGAACCGCTGCTCCCCGGTCGACGCCGCATAGGGCGTCTTTGCCGCCTCCAGCACTTGCGGCCTGACCGGATTGCCGGTCGTCACCGTCTTGGCGCCTGCAGCGCTTGAATCTTCTGGCAAAAACCCGCCGGCGATGGCATCGACACGGCCGGCGAGCGCCCGGTTGGCGCGCCCCATCACCGCGTTCTGCTCGTGGATCAGCGTCGGCACCTTGCGCCGCGTCGCCGCATAGAGCGGCGGCAGCGTCGGATAGCCGCCGAAACCGACCACCACGGCTGGCTTGACCCGGCCGATCACGGCCGATGCCTGCCGCACGCCGCCCCAGATCTTCCAGAAGGCGGCGAGCACGGCGAAAGGATTTTTCGAGCCGATAGTCGCCGACTGGATCGGATGGATACCCGCGGCCGGGAACTGGCCGGCAAAACGCTCGGCACGATCATCGGCGGCCAGATGCACCGTCCAGCCGCGCCTGATCAGCTCGTGCGCCAGCGCCTCGGCCGGGAAGAGATGCCCGCCCGTGCCGCCGGCCGCCAAAAGGATCGCGCCCCTCGACATTTCACTCCGCCGGCATGGCGCGCTGCGACGGCGCGAAGCCCAACTGCTTGCGCTTTTCCGGCCGCTTGCGCGTCAGCGCCAGCACCATGCCCATCGAGATGGCGATGGCGATCTGCGAAGAGCCGCCATAGGAGATGAACGGCAAGGTCATGCCCTTGGCCGGCATCAGCTGCAGATTGACGGCCATGTTGATGACCGACTGCAGACCGAAGACCGTGACCAGGCCGCCGACCGCATAGCGTGTGAAATCGTCCTGCTCCTTGAGCGCGGTGCCGAGGCCGCGCAGCACGATGAAGGCGAAGATGGTCATGATGAAGAAGCACATGATCAGTCCGAACTCCTCGCCGGCCACCGAGTAGACGAAATCGGCATGGCTGTCGGGTATCACCCGCTTGACGGTGCCCTCGCCCGGCCCGACGCCGAACCAGCCGCCATTGATCAGCGCATCGCGGCCCATGTCGACCTGGAACGTGTCGCCCTCGCCGGTCGTGAAGCGATCGATGCGGCCGGCGACATGCGGGAACACGGTGTAGGCGGCAAACACGCCGCCGACGCCGACAGCGCCCAGCGCGATGATCCACAGCCATGGCAGCCCGGCCATGAAGAACATCACCCCCCAGGTGCCGAGCACCAGCATGGTCTGGCCGAAATCGGGCTGTGCTACCAGCAGCGAGATGACGAGGGCCAGCAGCAGCATGGCGAACAGATTGCCTGGAATGTCGGGCTGGCGCTTGTGTTCGGCAAACAGCCAGGCGCAGATGACGACGAAGGCAGGCTTCAGGAATTCCGACGGCTGCAGCGACACGCCGGCGAGCGACACCCAGCGACGCGCGCCCTTCACCTCGACGCCGATGTAGAGCACCGCCAACATCAGCACCAGCGTGATGCACAGCATCGCCAGGGCCATGCGCCTGATCTGCCGCGATTCCAGGAAGGAGACGGCCAGCATCACGCCAAGTGCGGGAATGGTGAAGATGATCTGCCTCGTGGCGAAGTGGAAACTGTCCAGGCCGATGCGCTGGGCCACCGCCGGGCTTGCCGCGAAGGACAGCACGATGCCGAGCCCCATCAGCGACAGGAACGCAGCCAGGAACCAGCGATCGATCGTCCACCACCAAGTGGCAACCGGGCTTTTGTCGAGACGGCTTTGCATTATCGTGCCCCTCCGATGAGCTTCACGCCATCAATAGTGCTCGCAGCTTGCCTGAAGGCTTCGCCGCGCACTTCGAAATTCTTGAACTGGTCGAAACTGGCGCAGGCCGGTGAAAGCAGCACCACCACCTCGCCGTTGCAGTCGTCCCTGGCCGCGTCGCTTGCCGCATGCTCGACTGCTGCGGCAAGCGTGCCGGAGATCTCGTAGGGCACCGCCTCGCCAAGCGTCGCCGAGAAGGCTGGTGCGGCCTCGCCGATCAGATAGGCTTTGGCGATGCGCGGAAAGAGGCCGCGCAACGGCTCGATGCCACCCTCTTTCGGCAACCCGCCGGCGATCCAGTAGATGCGCGGAAAGGAGGACAATGCGGGCGCAGCCGCATCGGCATTGGTCGCCTTGGAATCGTTGATGAACAGCACATGGCCCTTGCGGCCGACCTGCTCCATACGGTGCGCCAGCCCGGGAAAGCTCTCCAGCCCCGACTGGATCTCGCCCAGATCGAGCCCGACCTTGAGGCAGGCGGCGAGAGCGGCCAGCGCATTCTGCGCATTGTGCTGGCCGCGCAGCGAGCCGATGCCTTCGAGAAAGGCGACCCGGCTGTAACGGCCGTGCACCGCCTCCATCAGATCGGTGCCCTCGGCGAAATAGCCGTCGGTCAGCGGCAGGCGCTTCGAAATGCGGATGACGTGCCGGCCTGCCCGCTCCAGCCGGTCGGCGAGCTGGGCACACCAGGAATCGTCGACGCCGACGATGGCCGTCTCGCTGCCGGCCGCCAGCCGTTCCTTGATCGCGGCGTAGTGCTGCATCGTGCCATGACGGTCGAGATGATCGGGCGTCAGGTTGAGCAGGACGCCGGCAGTCGGATTGATCGAGGGCGCCAGGTCTATCTGGTAGGACGAGCATTCCACGACATAATGCCGCCCCGGCTCCGGCGGATCGAGCGTCATCACCGCGCGGCCGATATTGCCGCCCATCTGCGTGTCGCGTCCGGCCGATTTCAGGATATGCGCCGTCAGCGCCGTGGTCGTCGATTTGCCGTTGGTGCCGGTTAAGGCGACGAAGGGTGCAGCCGGCGCCAGCAAGGTCCGCTGCCGGCAGAACAGCTCGATGTCGCCAATGATCTCGACGCCTGAAGCGCGCGCCAGTTCCACTGTCCAGTGCGGCTTCGGATGCGTCAGCGGCACGCCGGGCGACAGCACAAAGGCCGAGAATTTCGCCCAGTCGGCGCCACGCAGGTCGCCGGTCGCGATACCGACGGCCGCGGCATTGGCGACACTGCCGGGATTGTCGTCCCAGGCGAGCACCTCCGCCCCGCCCTCGATCAACGCGCGCGCAGTGGCGATCCCCGAGCCGCCGAGCCCGAAGAGTGAAACGCGCTTGCCTGCGAAGGATGCGGCGGGGATCAAGCGGCCTCCTATCGCAGCTTGAGGGTCGACAGGCCGACCAGCGCCAGGATGACGGCGATGATCCAGAAGCGGATCACCACCTGGCTTTCGGTCCAGCCGAGCTTTTCGAAATGATGGTGGATCGGCGCCATCAGGAATACCCGCTTGCCGGTCATCTTGAAGTAGCCGACCTGGATGATGACCGACAGGATCTCGACAACGAACAGGCCGCCGACGATGACCAGCACGATCTCGTGCTTGGTGGCAACCGCAACCGTGCCGATCAGGCCGCCAAGCGCCAGCGAGCCGGTATCGCCCATGAAGATCGCCGCCGGCGGTGCGTTGAACCACAGGAAGCCGAGGCCGGCGCCGATCACTGCGCCGAGGACCACCGCCAATTCACCGGTGCCGGGCACGAAATGGATCTGCAAATACTCGGCGAACACCGCATTGCCGGACAGGTAGGCGATGACGCCGAAGGACGCCGCCGCGATCATGATCGGCACGATCGCAAGGCCGTCGAGGCCATCGGTCAGGTTCACCGCGTTGCCGGCGCCGACGATGACGAAGCACGAGAACGGGATGAAGAACCAGCCGAGATTGATGAGGAACTCCTTGGCGAAGGGGAAGGTCAGCGACGATGAGAACGGCGCCTGGCCATTGTGCATGATCACCCAGGCGGCGATGCCGGCGATGACGAATTCAAGCCCCAGCCGCGCCTTGCCAGAGAAGCCGAGATGCGATTGCTTCGTCACCTTGAGATAATCGTCGTAGAACCCGATCGAGCCGAAACCCAGGGTCACCAGCAGCACCACCCAGACATAGATGCTGGACAGGTTCGCCCACAACAGCGACGAGCCGATGATGCCGCACAGGATCATCAGCCCGCCCATGGTCGGCGTGCCGGCTTTCTTGAAATGCGTCTGTGGCCCGTCGGCGCGGATCGGCTGGCCCTTGCCCTGCCGCAGCCTCAGCGAATTGATAATGGCCGGGCCGAAGATGAAGACGATCAGCGCCGCGGTGATCAGCGCGCCGCCGGTGCGGAAGGTTATGTAGCGGAAGACGTTGAAGACCGAGATCTTGTCCGCGAATTCGACGAGCAGTGTGAACATGCGATTCGGTCCCCGGACCTGGCTCTAGGTCTGTTTGGCGGTTGCGGCTGCCGCCGGAAATTTGCTGAGCAGTGCGTCGACCAATTTGGAAAACCCGATGCCTTTCGACGATTTGATCATCACCACGTCGCCCGGCTTCAGTGCCGACAGAAGCACCAGTTTCAGATCCTCTGCGCCGGCGCGATACTCTGTCTCGATCTCATCAGGCAGGATATCGGCCAGCGCCCGCATTTGCGGGCCGGCGAGAAACACCGTGCGCGTGTCGGTGCCGACGATGAGATCGGCAAGGGCGGCGTGCAGCTTCGCCGAATGGTCGCCGAGCTCGAGCATGTCGCCGAGCACCGCGATGCGCCTGCCTTCGCCCGACACCGGCGTCGCGTTGAGCAGCGCCATTGCTGCGCTCATCGACGCCGGATTGGCGTTGTAGCTCTCGTCGATCAGCGTGATCGGACCTTTCGGGTGGCGCAGCACATGGCGCTTGCCGCGTCCGCGTTCGGCCGAAAGATCGGCCAGCGCCGGCGCCACCCTGGCGATGTCGGCGCCGACCAGGTGCGCGGCGCCCAGCACAGCCAGCACATTCTGCACCATGTGTCGGCCCGGCGCGCCGACCCTGGCGGTGATCTCCTGACCGCCGATCTTGGCGGTGATGACGGAATGATCGGCATGCAGCGCGCATGTCAGCAGCTTGAAGGTCGCACGGGCATTCTCGCCAAAGCCGTAGATGTGCTCGACGCCGGCGGTTCTCGCCATCTTGTCCAGAAGCTTCCAGCGCGGGTCGTCGCGGTTGAGAAGGACGGCGCCGTCCGGTTCCAGCCCTTCGAAAATCTCGGCCTTGGCTTTGGCGATCTCGTCCAGATTGCGGAAGAAGCCGAGATGTGCCGCGGCGATCAGCGTGACGATGGCGACATGCGGCCGGACCATCCTGGCCAGTGGCCGGACCTCGTCGGGATGGTTCATGCCGATCTCGAACACGGCATAGTCGCAATCCACAGGCATCCGCGCCAGCGTCAGCGGCACGCCCCAGTGGTTGTTGAAAGACTGCGCCGATGCGTGCACCTTGCCGACCACTGACAGCACATGGCGCAGCGCTTCCTTGGTGGTGGTCTTGCCCGCCGAACCGGTCACCGCGATGATCTTGGCATTCGAGCGCGCGCGGGCGGCCAGCCCCAGCTTTTCCAGCGCGGCCAAGACGTCCTGCACGACGATCATCGGCGCCGTCAGCCGCCCGAGCGACGGCAGCTTGCCCTCGGCGACGACCAGCACGCCGGCGCCGGCCTTGATGGCGGCGGTCGCGAAATCATGGCCGTCCATCGCCTCGCCCTTGATCGCGAAGAAAGCATTGCCCGGCTCAAGGCTGCGGCTGTCGATCGAGATGCCGCTGATACCCTCCGGCATCGGACCGAGCGGTCGTCCGCCCATGGCGGCGACGAGATCCTCTGAGGTCCACAGGAAGCTCATGCGGCGTGCTCCTGCAGCGCGGCGCGGACTTCCTCATGGTCGGAAAAATGCAGCGTCTCGGCGCCGACGGTCTGGCCTTCCTCATGCCCCTTGCCGGCCACGATCAGCGTATCGCCGGCATGGAGCATGGCGACTGCCTGGTAGATCGCCTTGCGCCGGTCGCCGATCTCGATCGCGCCGGGTGCAGCGGCAAGAATCGCAGCACGGATCGTTTCGGGCACTTCCGAGCGCGGATTGTCGTCGGTGACGATGACGACATCGGCGAGCCGCGTGGCGATCTCGCCCATGATCGGACGCTTGCCGCGGTCGCGGTCGCCGCCGCAGCCGAACACGACGATGACGCGGCCGGTGGTGAACGGCCGCACCGAAGCCAACACGTTTTCCAGCGCGTCCGGCTTGTGCGCGTAATCGACATAGACCGGCGCACCGTTGGCAGCGGTGCCAACAAGGTCCAGCCGGCCCGGGGCGCCCTTCAATTTCTCCAACGCCATCAGGGCTTTGGCGGCAGGTGTTCCAGTAGAAATGGCGAGGCCCGCCGAAACCAGGGCATTGGCGATCTGGAAATCGCCGGCCAGCGGCAGGTCGATCTCGTGGAGAACGCCATCGACTTCCACCTCGGCACGCTGGCGGTGGCGCTCGTGCTCGACCCGCTTCAGTGTCAGGAACTCGCCGTGGCGGCCGACCGTCAGCACATCCAGTCCCGCGGCCCTTGCCGCCTGGATCGTCGGCTCCGACCAGGGATCGTCGGCAAAGATGACGGCCGGCGCGCCCTTCGGCAGCAGCGCGTCGAACAGGCGCAGCTTGGTGCGATGATAGTCCTCGACTGTCGGATGATAGTCCATATGATCGCGGCCGAGATTGGTGAACCCGCCGGCTGCGAGTTTCACGCCGTCAAGCCGGCGCTGATCGAGACCATGGCTGGAGGCCTCCATCGATGCGTGGGTGACGCCGGCATCCGCCAGTTCGCGCAGCAGCCTGTGCAGGTCGACCGGGTCGGGGGTGGTCAGCGAGCCGTACTCGTTGCGGCGCGGCGCCACCACGCCGGTCGTGCCGATCGAAGCAGCGGCAAAGCCTGACTGCTCCCAGATCTGCCTGGTGAAAGCCGCAACCGATGTCTTGCCGCTGGTGCCGGTCACCGCGACCATGGTTTGCGGCTGCCTGCCGAAGTAGCGGGCGGCACTCAGCGCCAGCGCCAAGCGCGGATCGTCGACGGCGAAAACCGGCACCGGCAGTCCGGTGGCGCCGCTGCCCTTGCCGGCTACGATCGCTGCGGCGCCGCGCTTGGCGGCATCGGCGGCATAGGCCCCGCCATCGGTCTTGGTGCCAGCGAGCGCGAAGAAGACCACGCCCGGTCCTACCTGGCGGGAATCCGAAGAAATCCCGGTAACCTCCGTATCGAAGGACGCTGTCCCCTCGACAGGCAGGATACCGGCTAGGTCTTTCAGCTTCATCGAACCCCGTTCATAGCAACAAAATAGCGCGCAGTTGCCGGCGCGCCCTCAGAATCACTGATAGGAAACCAGCGTTGCGCCATTTTCATGGCTGAAATCTGGCTTCACGCCAAGCATGGAAGCCGAACGTCGGATAATGTTTGCAGCCATGGCGCCAGCATTCGAGGCGGCCGTCGCACCCATGCCGGGTTTTTCCGGCTTCGGTTCGTCGGCGATGGTAAGCACGATGTATTGCGGATCGTCCATCGGGAAAGCCGCAACGAAGGCGTTGAAGTTCTTGTCCTTTGAGTAGCGGCCGTTGACAACCTTCTCGGCCGTTCCCGTCTTGCCGCCAACGCGATAACCTGGAACCCTGGCGTTCCTGCCTGAGCCTTTCTCGGAATTGAGTGCATAGAGATAGCGCATGTTCTCGGAGGTCTTGTCGCTGACGACTTTCTTGGCCACCGACATCGCCTGTTCCTGCGCCCGTCTCAGGAATGTCGGCTGGATCAGATAGCCGCCGTTCATCAGCGCGGCACAGCCGACCGCCGTCTGCAGCGGCGTCGTCGACACACCGTGACCAAAGGCGATGGTGATCGAATGGACCTGTTTCCAGACCTTTGGCTCGGTCGGGCGGGCGACCTCAGGCAGTTCCGTCTGCATTCTCTCGAGGATGCCCAGGCGATGCAGGAATTCGCGGTGCCCCTCGATGCCGACCGCTTCAGCTTCCTTGGCCGAACCGATGTTGGACGAATAGATGAACACTTCGGGCACCGACAGCACCCGGGACTTGCCATGAAAATCATGGATGGTCTGGCGGCCGATCCTGATCGGGCGCGTAGCGTCGAAACGGCTTTCCAGCGTCACTTTGCCGGAATCGAGCGCCATGGCGGTGGTAAAGCTCTTCAAGGTCGAGCCCATCTCGTAGAGCCCGGCCGACATGCGGTTCAAGCGGTCCTTGTCGTGCGCATTATAGGGGTTGTTCGGATCGAAATCCGGAACCGAGGCCATCGCGACCACTTCGCCGGTCTTGACGTTGAGAACGACGGCGCCCGCCGCGATTGCGCGGTATTTTTCCATGCCGGTGGCCACCTCATCACGCACGATATGCTGGACGCGCAGGTCGATCGAGAGCTGCACCGGCTTCAGATCCTTGGCCACCGCCAGGCCGGACGCCTGAAGATCGCTCAGCCCCTGTTCGTCGATGTATTTCTCCATGCCGGAGATGCCCTGGTTGTCGATGTTGGTGAGGCCGACAATGTAGGACGAGGTTTCGCCGGCCGGGTAGAAGCGGCGCTTTTCGGTGCGGAAGCCGATGCCGGGAATGCCGAGCTGCAGAATCTCCGATTGTTGCTTGGGCGTCAGTTGCCGCTGCAGCCAGACGAAGCCGGCGCCGCTCTTCAGCTTGTGATAGGTCTGCTCGTAGTCGATTTCGGGAAGCACCGTCGCCAGTTTTTCGATCGCCTCGTCGGCGTCGACAATGCGGCGCGGTTCGGCAAACAGCGACGCCGTCTTGATGTCGGTCGCCAGAACTTCGCCGTTGCGGTCGACGATGTCGGGCCGCGACGCCGTCACCCGGCTCTGCGGACCGCCGGACAGGTCGGGGTTCTGGAAACCGAGATAGACCAGCCGCCCGGTGATGGTCAGATAGATGCCGAAAAACACCGCCATCGTCATCACGACGCGGGTCCTGCCCTTGCCTCCGGTCGCCTTGCGGGCGCCTTCGACCACAATCGATCCGTCGTCACCGGACTTGGCGCGGCGCGTCAGCAGACTGGTGATCACTGGAAGTCTGGCGATCATTGGACGATGCCTCCGGTGACCACGGGGTCGTTGCCCATCGGTTCCTTGCTGGAACTGTCGGCCATGCCGCCCAGCCGCTCGGACGAAAGGTCCTCGATGGTGAGGGGTTTTGCCGGCAGATCGTCCAGCCCGATGATCTGGCGGGCGCTGACCGGCTCGAGCTCGAGTTGCGATTTATAGGTCTCGGCCAGCTTTTGCAGGCGCGACGGTTGGGTAAGCAGGCTCCAGTCCGCCTTGAGGAGATCGATCGTATCCTCCTCGTAGCGGATCTGCGCCTGGATCTTGTGCACCGCCGCCAATTGTTCCTCGGCCTCGCGCTTGGTCTTGAAGGTCAAGGCCGCGGCCGAAACCATGACGGCGATAAGGACTATGTCGCTGGTACGAAACACGTGCTCACCTCTCTCCCGGCCGCTCGGCACCGGGAAGTTTTGGGTCAGGAAGTTTTGGAAGACCGAAAATCGAAAAATCGCCGGCGCGCGGCGGCGCGTCGGTGCGGATCGCAGCGCGCAGCCTTGCCGAGCGTGCCCGCGGATTGGCCGATATCTCGGCCTCACCGGGCGTCACGCCGCTGCCCACCTTTTTGAAGGTGGCGCTGCGCGCCTGCGCCTCGGGCAGGTGCCGCGATCCGGTCGCCGCATCGGCGCGATCGGCGATGAAGCGCTTGACGATGCGGTCTTCCAGGGAATGGAACGTCACCACGGCCAGCCGTCCGCCCGGTTTCAGCACGCGTTCAGCCGCAAACAGCGCTTTGGCCAGTTCGCCGAGTTCGTCATTGACGAAAATGCGCAGCGCCTGGAAGACGCGGGTCGCTGGATGGATCTTGCCCTTCGGCGCGCGGCCGATATGCGTCTCAATGGCGTCTGCAAGGTCGAGCGTGCGCTCGATCGGATGTTTTTCGCGACGGCTTTCAATCATGCGGGCGATGCGGCCGGCATGGCGCTCTTCGCCAAGAAACCCGAAGATGCGGGCAAGATCACCCACCTTGAAAGAGTTGACGACGTCGGCGGCGCTGAGGCCAGCCTGCGCCATGCGCATATCGAGCGGTCCGTCGGCACGGAACGAAAAACCGCGCTCCGCCTGATCGATCTGCATGGAGGAGATGCCGATGTCGAGCACGACGCCGTCAGCGCTTTCGACATGCTCGTCCAATGTCGAGAACGGCGCCTGAACAAGCCGGAGCCTGCCGCCCGATTGTTGCTCGAGAACACGACCGGCAGCAATCGCATCCGGATCGCGGTCGATCGCGACAACCGAGGCGCCGCTCGCCAGAATGGCTTTGGAGTAGCCGCCGGCGCCGAATGTGCCGTCGACGACCACCTCGCCCGTCTTGGGCGAAAGCGCCTCCAGCACTTCGGCAAGGAGGACCGGAATGTGACGGGCTGGTCCGCCAACGGCGTGAGGGTCATCGCCGTAGCCCGCCATCATTCCGGCCGCTCCCCAGGCTTCGTCCCCTGCCGAAGCTGCAAAAGCCGGGCGCGTGCTTCCGCCCCATAGGCGGTGAGCCGTCCAGGTTCCCAGATCTGAAAGAAATTGCCGCGGCCGACAAAAGCCACTTCCGCGGAAATGCCGGTATGCTCGCGGATGAAATCGGTCATCGAGATGCGGCCGTCCTGATCGAGCTTGAGAAAGGTTCCATCGCCATGGCAGAAGAACGACATGTCGTCCGAGGTTTGCAGGAAGGGGTCTTCCTGCGCGATGCGCTGCTCGTAGCGGTCGAGCAGGTCGAGCCCGCCGACATCCATCGCCGGACGGTCCAGGCAGCGCAGCGCATAGAGTTCCGAATAACCGCGCTTCTGCACAACCGCACGGAAATGCGCCGGAACGGACACCCGCCCCTTCGCATCGATCCTGTTCACCGCGCTTGACAGAAACCGGTCCATTACGCGTTACGGCCGCTTGCGCCGCCGCACCCCTCTGCATCTTCCCGCCCGCGCCGCCGCAGCGCGGTCCCTGCCCAAAACTCACTTCGCTCCAAAAGGCAAAAACAGGCGAACGCGCAGCCGCCGCGGCTGCCCGATTGGCGTACGCTTCACCCTGACGCGGAACGAAGGCTTGAATATCTGAATGGGATATCATGGGGTACTATGGGCGTCAACGGGAATAGGCTTCACAAAACGCGCGCCACAACCGATGAGGGCAGCTTTGACGGCACTCCCGTGTTTATGCTCCATTAAGCCTAACGAAGCGTTTAAAAGGGTTTGGCCTAACCGGAGGCGGCTTGCCGCGGAGCGGCACCACGCATAGCGTCGGCCTGTCTTTTCTCGGTCAGAAACAGGTTCTTTTCTCGGTCAGAAGGTTGAAAATACATGTCCGAAACAGCCAAATCGCGCACGGCCACCCTTGCCCATTTGCGTGGCGTCAAGCTCGCCAAGGGCGACCCGGTCTCGCTGCCGCTGACAATGACGACCACTTTCCATCTGCCCGGCAATCCGGCCGGCGTCAGCCAGTACGGGCGCTACGACAATCCGACATGGGAGGCGGTGGAAGACATGCTCGGCCACCTCGAGGACGCGCCGTCCGTAGCGTTCCCGTCGGGCATGGCGGCGATCGCGGCGGTCTTCTTCGCGCTGCTCAAGGCCGGCGATCGCATCCTGTTGCCATCCGATGGTTACTACACGCCGCGCCTGCTTGCCGAACGCTTCCTCAAACCGTTCGACCTCCCGTTCGACACACGACCGACCGAGTCCTTTGTGGACGGCGGTTTTTCCGGCTACCGGCTGGTGTTCCTCGAGACCCCATCCAATCCTGGGCTGGACATTTGCGACCTGGCCGGCGTGGCGCGCCTTGCGCACGAGGCCGGCGCGCTGGTCGTCGCCGACAACACCACGATGACGCCTTACGGTCAGCGCCCGCTCGACCTCGGCGCCGATATCGTCGTTGCTGCTGACACAAAAGCGCCCAATGGCCATTCCGACGCGCTGTTCGGCCATGTCGCCAGCCGTGACGCCGGCATCATCACCGCCATCCGCGAGTGGCGCAAACTGTCGGGCTCGATCCCCGGACCATTCGAAGCTTGGCTGGTCCATCGAGGCCTCGAGACGCTGGAAGTCCGCTTCGACCGCATGTGCACATCGGCCGAACTGATCGCCCGACGCCTGACAAATCATCGGGCCGTGAACTCCGTCCGCTTTCCTGGACTGGAGGATGACCCTTCACACAATCTGGCGACCACCCAGATGCAGCGTTTCGGCTTCCTTGTCGGCCTCGACCTGGGGAGTGAAGCCAGGGCCGAAGCGTTCATCGGCGCCTGCGCCCTGATCCAGCCGGCGACCTCCTTCGGCGGCGTCCACTCTTCGGCCGAGCGGCGCGCCCGCTGGGGTGATGCGGTGCCGCCCGGCTTTGTTCGCCTGTCGGTCGGCTGCGAGCCGGTGGAAGCGCTTTGGCAGGCGATCGAGGCGTCGCTGGACGGCGTCGACGGTTGACCGAACCGATCACGAAGCCAGATCGTCGGCTTCGATATTGCGCCGGCCATGCAGCACACGCAGGATCTCGACTGCATCCGCGCCGACACGGTACAAGGTAAGATATTCGCCGACGACCAGATGGCGGATGCCGGGCGCAATGTCTTCGCGCGGTGCGCCCGAGAAAGGATGCAGGGTCAGCAAATCACAGCGCCTCTCCAGGATATTCACGAGGCGGATCGCTGCATCAGGGTTGTGTTCGGCAATGTAGTCGCCGATACGTTCGAGGTCGATTACTGCCTGGGGAAGCAGGCGGTATTTCACTCCTCAAGGCCTTTGGCCTCGGCCATTTTCAGATATTTGGCGCGCAGTCGTTCCATGATTGGCGGGCCGTCCAGCGCCGGTCCGCTGTCGATCCCCTCCTGCACCAGCTTGCGCAACTCCTCGAGCGTGTAGCCGTGCAAGTCACGGCGGTCCTTCCATTGCCTGAGTGCGTCGCGGATCACCTCGCTCGCCGAAGCATATTCGCCTGCGGCGACCACATCGTCGACCGCCGCCGCCAATTCCGGCGAAAGCGTGATGCTGCGTTTGTCGACCTGACCCATGGTGCGCTCCTGATACCGCCCGTACTAATGCATGTCGCGCAAAAGTGTGCAGCGGTTCTGCGATAACGACATGCATAAACAACAACCTAAAGCGCGTCGCGAGAGGACGGTCGAACGCGACGCGCTTTAGGAAAGTACGATTTAATCGCACCAGTTTCAAGAAACGCTTGCTCCATGCACAGCCCAGCAAAAGCTGATTCAGTCAATGAAGCGCCTGAACCAGCAAGCGCGCCCGAAGACGCAACCTGCTGATATCAGGGAGTTTCCCCCTAGAATCTGGACGAAAATTGCCAGCTGGCCTGTAAGCCGGGTTCTGTATGGCCCTCGCCCCTTGCGGCGCGAGAACGTGGCGGCCATTCATCTTGGGCGCATGTTGCCATGCGCCTCACGCAACCTACCCGGGCGGTGAGCCGGAAACAGCCCTCGAGGGTTTCCCCTCGCACCGCCCCTATTCGGTCTTGCTCCCGGTGGGGTTTACCGTGCCGCTCCTGTTGCCAGTCGCGCGGTGGGCTCTTACCCCACCCTTTCACCCTTACCACGACGGATCGTGGCGGTTTGCTTTCTGTGGCACTTTCCCTAGGGTCGCCCCCGCCGGCCATTAACCGGCACCGTGTCTCCATGGAGCCCGGACTTTCCTCACCCGCAGCCTTTCGGCTTCGCGGGTGCGGCCGCCCGGCCAGCTGGCAAGGCGTATAAAGGGATTCACATTCGAAAACGCAAACAAAAAAGCAGATCCCGGTCTATTACGCCGGCGCTCCAAGCGCGGCCAGTTGCACTTTGACCTTGCCGCAATAGGCCGCGGAAATCGGGTTCATCCGCTTGGCGCCATGGCCGGCATTGTACTTCAGGATCGTGCCGCAAGTCGTGCCGTCGCCGAGGTTGCGCGCCATGGCGAGGTATTTCATGCCGTATTTGATGTTGGTCTCGGGATCGTGGAGACCCTTGATCGAGCCGCTGTAACCCATCATCCGCGCCGTCGACGGCTTGATCTGCATCAGGCCGATCTCACCGGCGCGGCCGACCTGGTTCGGCTGAAACCTGCTCTCGATCATGATGACGGCCTTGGCGAGCGAGATCGGCACACCATTGCTGGCCGCATGACGCTCGATGATCGTCGAATACTGGCCGCTATCGCCAGCGGCCGCCGGCTTCGGCGCCGCCGCCCGGCTTTGCCGGCCGATCGACGCCGTCGTCGCCTGGTCGATGCGGGTCCTGTTGCGCTTCACATGCCGCTTGGAGACTGCCTTCTTTGCAAGGACTGGCTTCTTTGCAACGACTGCCTTCTTTGCAGAGACCTTTTCCGCCTTTGCGGATGCTGGCTTTTTCGCTTTCACCGCAGCAACTTTTTTCGCCTTTGCGGAGGCTGTCCTTTTTTCTCCGGCATCTTGCCCGGCTTTCGGCGTGGCAGTCTTATCGGACGCGGTCATGAAACCCTGGTCGGCCCGCTGGCTCAACGGCGCGCCATTGGCCGCACCGATGGCAAAAGTCGTTACGCCGGCAGCAACAGCTGCCGTTAAAAGGGTCAATTTCTGCATGGGATCCTGTTCTGTTTGAACCGCGCGAAGAACTTCACGCAGCTACGCCAATCAACGTCGGAACATTTGGGAGGCTGTAGGTCCGACAACTTGCACGGATCGCCTTTGACGGTCGAATTGGCGGCAAAAAAGGCGGGGCAAGTCACTTTAAATGACAGACTGTAACTTACAGCCAGGAAAAGACTACTTGGACGGAACTGCCCTCACCGAGCCAAGCAGCCGTTCCAGCGTGCGAATTGTCGATCCGTCGGCCACGCCATCCACTTTGCGTTGCCGGAAATGCCTCTGGAAAGCCTCGACCACGATTTCGGTTTGCCGATCGAAAGCGCCTGATATCTCCACGCCATAACCGTAGAGCGCCAGCATCGACTGCAACGCCTCGACCTCGGCAGACGCGTCGCCGGCCTTCAGCACCGCGCCGCGCCTGACGGATGCCGCTTCGACAAGATGGCCGACACCGGCCTCGAACAGGGCCTTCCAGGGGAATCTCTCGCCCGGGTCGATCTTGCGTCCCGGCGCCACGTCGGAATGGGCGAGCACCCGTTGAGCCGGGATGGAATGGCGCTGAACAATCCCCTTGCACAGGCCGATCAGAGCATCGATCTGCCGTTTCGGAAAATTCCGGTAGCCCAGCGAATGCCCCGGATTGACGATCTCGATGCCGACCGAACAGGAGTTGATGTCGCTTCGTCCGAACCAGGAACTCTTGCCGGCATGCCAGGCACGGTCGCTTTCCCTGACCATCTGGACGATGCGGCCGTCCTCATGGACGAGGTAGTGCGACGAAACCTCGCTGGCCGGATCGCACAGCCATGCTTCGGCGCCGGCGCCGGTCTCCATGCCGGTGTAGTGCAGCACGATCATGTCGACCGTCTCGCGTCGTGGACCGAAATTCGGCGATACCCTGACCTCGGCGCTCGGCTCGTCGGGCAGGAAGCCGCTCATGCGTGCCGCAGGCCCCGTTCGATCATCTCATAGGCCGCGTTGATCGCCGCTATCCTGCTGGTTGCGATCTTGATGAATTCCTGCGGCAGGCCGCGTGCGATCAGCCGGTCGGGATGGTTGTCCGAAACCAGCTTGCGGTAACGCTTCCTGACCTCCTCGAAGGTTTTTCCCCGCTCGATGCCGAGCACGACATACGGATCGGCCGCACCCAGATCGACGTGCCGGGCCAGAATGCTCTGGTAATGCGCCTCCTCGATCCGGAAGATCTCGGCGATGCGATGCAGGAACTGACCTTCGCGCTCGTGGACCAGCCCGTCGGCCTTGGCGATATGGAACAGCCCGTCGAGAATGTCCTCCAGCATCGCGCAGTTCGAATGGCCGGAGCCGCAAAGCTGCGCCATGCGCGCGGCATAGGTCTCGAAGCCGGCGATGTCGCGCTTGGCCAGATCGTAGAGCCGCGCCACATTGCGCGTCTGCTCCTTCGGCACTTCGAATATCTGCTGGAAGGCGCGCACCTCGTCCTGGGTGACGATGCCGTCGGCCTTGGCCATCTTGGCCGACAGCGCGATCATCGCCACCGAGAAAGCGACGCGCCGGCGCAGGTCAGGGTCGCCGGAGAAAACCGTGCGCACAGCCTCGACCACGTCGGCGACGCCGGACGAGGTTGAGGACGAAACGCGGGTGATGAAGTCGCCGAGGCGATCCCAAATCGACATGGGCACCTATTAGGGCTAACTGGCCGCCGCTATCAAGCCCACCGCTATCAAGCTGGAAGACAATGCCGCAGGGCCGGCCCAGCCGATTTCGCGGCCGCCTGAGCAGGCGGCCTCCCTGAGCAGCTGGCGCAACCGTCGATCATGGAAATTAGCAAGCAGCAGCGGCCATGGCGCGCGAAACTGCAAACCTTCGTCACCTCGCCATTTCGGCCCCTTCTGCTCGGCCAAAAAGTGACAGGCGAAACCGAGCTTGCGGCGGCGGCCGCAAGAAGACTGTCCTGAAGTCAGAAGGCCGGCACGATGCCGGCCTTCTGTTCATTCACATAAGAATTACTGCGCCGGCGCAGATGGCTGTGCCGGAGCCGGCTCGGCCGGCTTGGTCGCGTCGGGAGCCGGCTGCATCGGCTGTTCGTTCGCCGGCGGATTGGTGCTCTGCGTGGTGGTGGCGTCCCCGCCCGTGCCGCTGTCGCTGCAAGCCGCAACGCCAAGCAGGGCAAGCGCCGAAACCGACGCAAGAATGAGTTTCTTCATGACATCTCTCCTCTGATCACGCCCCCGCTACCGGTGACGATCGAGGACAGAATGCACCAAACGCCCCATGGGTTTCATAACGTTGCATTTCCGTATGTAACATCATCTGCTTTTGCGTTGCCGGCGAAGTCATGGCGAATTAACACCAGACCATGGCGAATTAGCACATTTGAATCAATAAAATGCCCGGGAGAGCTGCCGTGACCGCCAAATGGGATTTCTGGATCGACCGCGGCGGCACCTTCACCGATGTCATCGGCCGGGACCCGCAAGGCGGGCTGCACCCGCGCAAGCTGCTATCCGAAAATCCCGAAGCCTATGCCGACGCCGCCATCCAGGGCATTCGCGATCTGCTCGGGCTAAAATCCGGCGCGCCGATCCCATCCGGCCTGATCGGCGACATCAAGATGGGCACCACCGTTGCCACCAACGCGCTTCTGGAGCGCAAGGGCGACCGTGTGCTGCTGCTCATCACCAGGGGATTTCGCGACGCGCTGAGGATCGCCTATCAGGCCCGGCCCGATATCTTCGCCAAGCAGATCATCCTTCCCGAACAGCTCAACGAGCGCGTCATCGAGGTCGACGAGCGCGTGCGCGCCGACGGCCGCGTCGAAAGGCTGCTCGACATCGCCGCCATGCGCCCGGCCATCGAACAAGCCAGGGCCGACGGCATCGACGCGGTGGCGATCGTGTTCATGCATGCCTGGAAATATCCCGACCACGAAAAGGCGGTTGCAAAAGTCTGCAGGAAACTGGGGTTTTCGCAGATATCGGTCAGTCATGAGGTCTCGCCGCTCATCAAGCTGGTCGGCCGCGGCGACACCACCGTGGTCGACGCTTATTTGTCGCCGATTCTGGCAAGGTATGTGCAGAGGGTGGCGGAAGAGCTGGGCGTCCTCTCCCCCCTCGAGGGGGAGATGGCTGCGCAGCAGCCAGAGGGGGTCATCTCAGAAGGCACCGCCAGAGCGTCGAACCCAGTCGAGCCGACCCCACCCGGCGGCTTCGCCGCCACCCTCCCCTCGAGGGGAAGGGAATCCCCTCGCCTGATGTTCATGATGTCGTCCGGCGGCCTTACCGCCGCCGATATGTTCCAGGGTAAGGACGCGTTGCTGTCCGGTCCGGCCGGCGGCGTCGTCGGCATGGTCGAGACAGCAAAGCTCGCCGGTTTCGACAAGGTCATCGGCTTCGACATGGGCGGCACCTCAACCGACGTCGCCCATTATGACGGCGACTACGAGCGCGCCTTCGACACCGAGGTTGCCGGCGTGCGCATCCGCGCGCCGATGATGCGCATTCACACCGTCGCCGCCGGCGGCGGCTCCATCCTGCACTACGAGGCCGGCCGTTTTCGCGCCGGGCCAGATTCGGCCGGCGCCAATCCCGGTCCGGCCGCCTACCGGCGCGGCGGACCGCTGGCCGTCACCGACGCCAATGTCATGCTGGGCAAGCTGCAGCCCGACTTCTTCCCGGCCATTTTTGGACCCGGCCAGGACGAGCCGCTCGACATGCAAACCGTGCGCGAGAAATTCGCCGCACTCGCCGCCGAAATCGGCGACGGCCGCACGCCGGAGGCGGTCGCCGAAGGGTTCGTCACCATCGCCGTCGAAAACATGGCCAACGCCATCAAGAAGATTTCCGTGCAGCGCGGCTACGACGTCACCGAGTATCTCCTGAACTGTTTTGGCGGCGCCGGCGGCCAGCACGCCTGCCTCGTTGCCGACGCACTCGGCATGGAGGCGGTGCTGATCCATCCCTTCTCCGGGCTGCTGTCGGCCTATGGCATTGGGTTGTCCTCAATTTTTTCGTCGCGCCAGCAGGCGCTGCTGAAACCGCTGACGGAAGTGTCCAGGCCGGCAATCGATGAACTCATCGCGACGCTGCGCAAAGCCGTCATCGACGAGCTTGCCGCGCAAGGCATTGCCGAGGACGCCGTCGCCTCGAAACCGGTGCTGCAGATCCGCTACGACGGCACCGACACCGCGCTGCCGGTGAATTTTGGGCACGGTTCGATCGCACGGGCCAAGGCGGATTTCGAAGCCGCCCACAAGGCGCAGTTCGGCTTCGTCTATGACGACAAGCCGATGATCGTGGAATCGGTCGGCGTCGAAGGCATCGACAGCGGCGACGCCGGCCGCGAGGAAAGTGATTCAATCCTTGAGGACATCGCCGCAAGCCCTTCGGAAAATCGGCAAATCTTCATCGACGGCACTTGGCAAGACGCCGGCATTTTCCGCCGCGAGGCGCTCAAACCGGGGCACAAGCTTGGCGGCCCTGCCCTGGTCATCGAACCGAACCAGACCATCGTCGTCGAGCCGGGCTGGCAGGCCGAAATCACCGCCAGGAACCACGTGCTCCTGCGTCGCATCGAGAAAAAGCGCCGGCTGGCGGCGCTCGGCACCGAGGCCGATCCGGTCATGCTGGAGGTGTTCAACAACCTGTTCATGTCGATCGCCGAACAGATGGGCGTGACGCTGCAAAACACCGCCTATTCGGTCAACATCAAGGAACGGCTGGATTTCTCCTGTGCCGTCTTTGACCGCAATGGCGCGCTGGTGGCCAATGCGCCGCACATGCCGGTGCATCTCGGCTCCATGGACCGTTCGGTGGAAACCATCATTCGGCTGAACTCCGGCGACATCCACCCCGGCGACGTCTTTGCACTGAATGCGCCTTATAATGGCGGCACGCATCTGCCAGACATCACCGTGGTGACGCCGGTCTTTGAGGATGGGCGCCCCATCTCCCCCCATGTGGGGGAGATGTCGGCGAAGCCGACAGAGGGGGGCGCTGTCCCGCCAACGCCTCCAATTGGCGAGCCGGCATACCGCGAAGCTGAGCGCTCGACGTTGCCCCCCTCTGCCCTGCCGGGCATCTCCCCCACAAGGGGGGAGATCGGCCAATCGCCAAAGATCCTCTTCTACGTCGCCTCGCGCGGCCATCATGCCGATATCGGCGGCACCGCACCCGGCTCGATGACGCCGCTCGCCACCACCGTCGACGAGGAAGGCGTGCTGTTCGACAATTTCCGCATCGTCGATCGCGGCCGGTTCCGCGAGAAGGAGCTGGAGACGCTGCTCGCCGACCACCCCTACCCGGCGCGCAATCCGCATCAGAACATCGCCGACCTCAAGGCGCAGATTGCCGCCAATGAAAAGGGCGTTGCCGAGTTGCGCGAGATGGTCGCGCATTTCGGCCTTGGCGTGGTCGAGGCCTATATGGGCCATGTCCAGGACAATGCCGCCGAAAGCGTGCGCCGCGTGCTGGAGCGGCTGCCCGACAGCTCCGTATACGAGTATCCGACCGACACCGGCCAAATCATCAAGGTGAAGATATCGGTCGACCGGCAAAAGCGCGAGGCAACCGTCGACTTCACCGGCACATCGCCGGTCATGAAGAACAACTTCAACGCCCCCGAGCCGGTCGCCCGTGCAGCCGTGCTCTATGCCTTCCGCGTCATGGTCGAGGACATGATCCCGATGAATGCCGGGTGCCTGAGACCGATCAACATCATCATTCCCGAGGGTTGCATGCTGAAGCCGACCTACCCGGCCGCGGTCGTCGCCGGCAATGTCGAGACCTCGCAGCATGTCACCAATGCGCTGTTCGGCGCCATGGGCGCGATGGCCAATGCGCAAGGCACGATGAACAACCTCACCTTCGGCAACAAGCAGTACCAGTATTACGAGACGATCTGCTCCGGCTCGCCGGCAGGCCGGATGAACAACGGCCGCAGCTTTGCCGGCATCTCCGGCGTCCACACCCACATGACCAATTCGCGCCTAACCGACCCGGAAGTGCTGGAGTTGCGCTTCCCCGTCCTGCTCGAGGATTTCCACATCCGCGAAGGTTCCGGCGGCAAAGGCAAATGGAGTGCCGGCGACGGCACCGAGCGCACCATCCGTTTCCTCGAAAAGATGGAATGCGCGATCCTGTCTTCACATCGCAACCGCCCGCCGCAAGGCCTGGACGGCGGCGGCGATGGCGAGGTCGGCTCGACCAAGGTCCGCCGCAAGGATGGCCGCATCGAAGTCCTGAAGGCTTGCGACCAGACGCTGCTCGAGGCCGGTGAAGCCGTCATCGTGACGACGCCGACGCCGGGCGGATTTGGCCGCCTCTAAGGAGGCATCCAGAATTCGCTCTGGCGAGTCAGGTGGGGTGGTTTTCGAGAACCGAAGCGGAGCGGACATTTGGGTCCGTGAGCATCGGAAGCGCAGAAAACCGCGTCAGATGACCGCCGGAGTAGAATTATCGATGCCTCCGACTGTCACCGGCCTGTCATCCACCTGCGCTACCCGCTTGCGCCAGAGCAAACGGGGAATCGCCTTGTCATGACGGATGTTTCCGCAGAACTGGTTTTTCGCCGCGGCAAGCAAGTTGGCAAGGCCGTCTACCAGAACCGCCCGCTGTCGAAGGCAGGCCTCTCCGAGCGGCTCTTCGCCTTGCTGTTTTCCGGCCTCGTCTATCCGCAGATCTGGGAAGACCCCGACGTCGACATGGAGGCGATGCAGCTTGGCCAGGGCCACCGCGTCGTCACCATCGCCTCGGGCGGCTGTAACATCCTTGCCTATCTCACCCGGTCACCCGAAAGGGTCGACGCCGTCGATCTCAACGCCGCCCATATCGCGCTGAACCGCATGAAGCTCGAAGCGGTGCGCCATCTGCCGTCGCAGGGCGACCTGTTCCGTTTCTTCGGCGCTGCCGAGACCCGTCACAATTCGCAAGCCTACGACCGTTTCATCGCGCCGCATCTCGACCCGGTCAGCCGCCATTACTGGGAACATCGCAACTGGCGCCGGCGTCGCCGCATCGCCGTCTTCGACCGCAATTTCTACCAGACCGGACTGCTCGGCCTGTTCATCGCCATGGGCCACCGCACCGCCAAATTCTTCGGCGTCGATCCGGCCGGCATCATGGAAGCCAAAAGCCTGGCCGACCAGCGCCGCTTCTTCGACGACGAGCTGGCGCCGGTCTTCGAAAAACCGCTGCTGAAATGGGCAACATCGCGAAAAGCCTCGCTGTTCGGCCTCGGCATTCCGCCGGCGCAGTACGATTCGCTGATCACCTCGGGCGACGGCACCATGGCCAGCGTGCTGAAGGCCCGGCTGGAAAAGCTCGCCTGCGATTTTCCGCTGGAGAACAACTATTTCGCCTGGCAGGCTTTTGCCCGCCGCTACCCCAATCCCGGCGAGGCGGCGCTGCCTGCCTACCTCGAAAAACGCAACTACCAGGCAATCCGCAACAATGTCGACCGCGTCGCCATCCACCATGCCAATCTGATCGAATTCCTTGCCGGCAAGGATGCCGGTTCGGTCGACCGCTTCGTCCTGCTCGACGCGCAAGACTGGATGAACGACGACCAGCTCAATGCGCTGTGGGCCGAGATCACCCGTACCGCGTCGACCGATGCTCGCGTCATCTTCCGCACCGCGGCCGAACCCAGCCTGTTGCCCGGCCGGGTCTCGAATTCGCTGCTCGACCAGTGGAGCTATGCGGACGAGGCGTCGCGCGAATTCTCGGCCCGCGACCGTTCGGCCATCTATGGCGGCTTCCACCTTTATGTGAAGCAAGCCGCATGAGCGCGACCGACCTGCCGGCCAGGCACGGCGAACCGCCGGCCGGGCACGGCGAACTGATGGACGGCGTCTACCGCTGGCAGCGCCACGTCTACGACCTGACCCGCAAATACTACCTGCTCGGCCGCGACCGGCTGATCGCGGGGCTGAATGTGCCCGCCGGCGGCACCGTGCTCGAGCTTGGCTGCGGCACCGGCCGCAACATCGTCCTCGCCGCCCGGCTTTATCCCGACGCCCGCTTCTTCGGTCTCGATATTTCAGCCGAGATGCTGGAAACGGCCACCGCTGCCATTGCCCGCGAAGGTCTCTCCGGCCGCGCCAAGCTGGCGCGCGGCGACGCCACTGATTTCGACGCGAAGGCGCTATTTTCCGTCGAAAGCTTTGACCGCATTTTTGTCTCGTATTCGCTGTCGATGATCCCCGGCTGGGAGAAGACGATTTGCGCGGCACTTGCAGCCCTGTCACCCGGCGGTTCGCTGCACGTCGTCGATTTCGGCCAGCAGGAAGCCCTGCCCCGCTGGTTCCGCACGCTGCTGCGCGGCTGGCTGAGAAAATTCCACGTCGAGCCGCGCGAGGCCCTGCGGGACGTCCTGGAATCGGAATCTGCAAGAGTCGGCGCAACCCTTCGGTTTAGAACGCTTTATCGCGGTTACGCCTGGCTGGCTGTGACCAGGATCGCCATCTAGTTCCGCAGCCCAGAGGATTTGCTCTTTGACTGAGCCCTGTGGAGGGTCGCTGCCGACCGGCCTGCAACCGCCAATCTCCAACGTCTGCGATTAGCCATAAGCCCCCGCGCCTTCGTCATCCTAGGTCAAGCAAGGAGCGAAGCGACACGGCGCAGAACCTGGGTCCATTCCGTGACATCAGCCGAAGAATGCAGCGGCTCAGAACGAAAACAGCAGTGATCCGTCGCGCCCCCCTCTGTCCTGCCGGACATCTCCCCCACTTGGGGGGAGATCAGATGTCGCGTCCGGCTTCGCCAATCTTCAACGTTGAAAGAAGGGTGAGGCGCGCGAGCTGCCAATCTCCCTCCTTGTGGGGGAGATGTCCGGCAGGACAGAGGGGGGCGCCTCGCTCCGCGATCGAAGGTTCTGCACCGCAGCAGCGCTCCAAGGTCACGGAATCCCAAGATCGGTCGCGTCGCTTCGCTCCTCGCCCGATGAGCGGGCGCGTGTTGATCGTGCAAGGCCTTTGGTGACAGCTGCGTAGACCCTGCGGCGAGCGATCGCCGCATTCCTCTAATGCAGCGCCTTCACCAGTGCTGCCAGCATGATCTGCGGCCGGTAGCCGAGCTTGGCCGGCGTCAGGCCGAGCCGCACCACCACAAGCTGCGCCGAGGGGATGATGGCGACCGTCTGCCCGTCATGGCCTTCCATCCAATAGCTATCCCCAGGCAAGCCCGCAGCGATACCGGCGCCGGGACTCTCCTCGTCGCCCGGACCCTCGATCCACACCTGGCCCCTGCCGTAGACTTTCGAGGCGGGTGCGGCTTCCCGCATCCAGGCGACGAAGCCCGCAGGCAGGACCTCCTGGCCGTTCCAGACACCATCCTGCAGCAGGAACTGGCCGAAGCGCGCCCAGTCGCGGGCGGTGGCGTAGAGATAGGACGAGCCGACGAAGGTGCCGTGCTCGTCGGTCTCCAGCACCGCGCTCTGCATGCCGAGCGGGTCGAACAGCGCAATCCTTGGCCACGCCAGCGCCTTGTCCTTGTCGCCGACCGCATCCTGCCAAAGCCGCGACAGCATCGCTGCCGTGCCGCTTGAATAGGAAAATACCTTGCCCACCTCGCCGGTCAGCGGCTTGGATCCGGCAAAGCCCGCCATATCAGGCTCGAGGTAGAGCATCCGCGTCACGTCGGTGACGTCGCCATAATCCTCGTTGAACTCCAGCCCGCTCGACATCGCCATCATGTTGGCGAGGCTGATGGCGGCGCGGCCGTCCGCTTTCCAGGGCCCGAACAGGCCCTGGTTCGTCATCACCATCTTGCCGTCCTTCACCAGCGTGCCGACGATCGCGGCATTGACCGTCTTGGTCATCGACCAGCCAAGCAGCGGCGTCTTTTGGGTAAAGCCTGCGCCATAACGCTCGGCGACGATGCGGCCGTTCTTGACCACCACCACCGCCCGCATACCGGCGCCGGTCATTGCAGGATCGTCGAGGATTTTCGCGATCTCGGGGTTTTGCGATGCGTCGACCTTGTCGCCCTCCGGCCAGAGCGCGTCGAGCGGCGGCGGCGGTGTCAGCGCCGGCCCGGCGACTGCTTTGGCCCGGGCGATGTCGCCGCCCGGAACCGCGGTGCAGCCAAGCCCGTCTCGAACGACGGCGACGCTCTTGCCGAACACGCCGAACAGCCCGGCCGAAACCGTGACCTGTTCCTTGTCGACGGACATCCTCATCAGCCGCAGCAGTGGATGGCCCGGCGCCTGCACGTCGACTGCGAGCACCTCATCGGCATCGCGTCCGGCGATAAAGACATTCGAGCAAACGATCTTGGCCGTATAGCCCGAGCCGACGCGGATCAGTTCCGGCGGCGCCAGATACAGCCAGGCAGCGAGTGCTGCGACCGCCAATACGGCCAGCCCGAGCAGCCACTTCACCAGCCTCAGAGCAATCTGCATTTTCCGATTCCCCCGGAAGCTCATCTATGCCATCGATTTGCCGTCATTGCTTCGGCAAAATCGCGGTTCTGGTCGAGCGCTGTCAACGGAATATCAACCATGATCAGCGATACACCAGGGATAGGAGAGCGGTCCTGTGGGGCGATCGCTTGGGGGCACGGTCGAGGGACCACCTGCAGCAACAACCCATCAGCGGCCGGCTGAAACCGGTTCAGGAGTAGCGATGCGCCGTTTCGCGGCTTTCATCTTGCTGACGCTGCTGGGCGCCTGCTCGACCGTCGACGATCTTGCGCCTCCCTCATCGGGCGCGCCGAGCGTTGCGGTGCGCGCACCCCGTTTTGACGACTCCGACCCGCATGAGTGGGACAGCGGCGCGCCGTGGAGCTATGCCGTCCATGGCACCGACGTCTCCAAATACCAGACCTCGGTCGATTGGCCGGCGGCCAGGGCAAGCGGCATTTCCTTCGTTTTCGTCAAGGCGACGGAAGGTGGCGATCGCTTCGACGCGTATTTCAACGAGCATTGGAGCCGCACGAAAGCCGCCGGAATTCCGCGCGCCGCCTATCATTTCTACTATTTCTGCACACCGGCCGCGACGCAGGCGCGCTGGTTCATCCAGAACGTGCCCAGAGACCGCTCGGCAATGCCGCCGGTTCTCGACATGGAATGGAACCCGCAATCGCCGACCTGCAAGCTGCGCCCCAATGCGGCCACGGTGCGCAGCGAGATGAGCACTTTCCTCGAAATCGTCGAAAAGCACTATGGCAAGAAGCCGATCATCTACACCTCGATCGATTTCTTCGACGACAACGGCCTGTCGGCCTTCCGCGGCTATCCCTACTGGCTGCGTTCGGTGGCCGGCCATCCGCGCAAAAGATACGGCAGCCACCCGTTCACCTTCTGGCAGTACACCGGAACCGGTATTGTGCCGGGCATCTCAGGGAAGGCCGATATCAACGTGTTCAACGGCTCGGAAGCCACCTGGAACAAATGGCTGCGGCAGAACACCCGTTGACAGCGGGCCTGCAGCCTGCTTTTCGACACAGCGAATGAAGGACGCCTGCAACCGCCGGTAATCTTCTCGGAGGATGGCGATGCGATTGCGCTTGGAAATTCTCGCGGCGCTGTTTCTGGCCGCCACGGCGGCGCCGGCGGTGGCACAGCAATGCGGCGGCGATTTCGAGGCATGGAAGCACGGCGTTGCGGCCGAGGCGAAGAACGCCGGCATCGGCACTGCCGGACTTGAGGCGCTGGAAACCGCCGCTCTCGATGGAAAGGTGCTGGCGCGAGATCGCGCCCAAGGCGTCTTTACCCAGACCTTCATCGAGTTTTCGAACCGCATGATATCGGCCTATCGGCTGAAGCAGGGCGCGGTCGTCTTAAAGGAATATGCCGACGTGTTTGCCCGCGCCGATCGCGAATTCGGCGTTCAGGCCCCGGTCATTGCCGCCTTCTGGGCGCTGGAAACCGATTTCGGCGCCGTGCAGGGCGATTTCCAAACGCTGAACGCGTTGGTCACGCTCTCTCACGACTGTCGTCGCCCGCAGCTCTTCCGGCCCCAGATCGTGCCATTGTTGACGCTGATCGATCGCGGCGTGGTCCCGGCCGACGTCACCGGCGCCTGGGCGGGCGAAATCGGCCAGACGCAGATGCTGCCTTCCGACTATCTCGGCCGAGGCGTCGACGGCGACGGCGACGAAGTGATCGACCTGCGCGGCAGCGCGCCTGATGTGATCATGACCACGGCCAACAAGATCACGTCGCGCGGCTGGAAACGCGACCAGCCCTGGATCGAGGAAGTCCGCGTGCCGGACGACTTGCCATGGGACCAGACCGGCCGCACCAACAAGCTGCCGCTGGCGCGATGGGCTCAGTGGGGTGTCACCAACCCGAACAGCACGCCGCTTGTCGACAACGGCCTGAAGGCAGGCCTCGCACTGCCTATGGGCCGCAAGGGGCCAGCCTTCCTGGTCTACGACAATTTCGACGTCTACCTCGAATGGAACCAGTCCTTCACCTATGCGCTGACCGCGGCAAATCTCGCCGCGCGGCTGGCGGGTGCGCCGCAATTCGACCCGCGCAATCCCGAACCCGGCCTCAACGGCGACCAGATGAGGGCATTGCAGACAAAGCTCGAGGCCAGAGGCTATGACGTGGGAACGGTCGACGGCATCCTGGGCACCAACACCCGCGAAGCGATCCGCAAGGAGCAGATGCGGCTAGGCCTGCCGGTCGACGGCTGGCCGACACCGGAGCTTTTGGCGAAGCTGTAGCAGGTTAGCGAGTAGTGAGTAGTGAGTAGTGAGTATAGTAGTGAGTAGTAGTGAGTAGTGAGTAGTGATTAGTGAATGGTGAATGGTGAATGGTGAATGGTGAATGGTGAATGGTGAATGGAACTAGGTGCTGACTACTGACTACTGACTACTGACTTATTCACTATTCACTATTCACTATTCACTATTCACTATTAACTATTCACTATTCACTATTCACTATCCACTATTCACTATTCACTATTCACTATTCACTAATCCATCATCGCCTGGCAAGCAGGAAGTCGATGAAGACTCGCAAGGCCGGCGGAACCTGCCGGGAGCTTGTATGATATAGGTAAAAGCCCGGAAATCTCGGCGACCAGGCTTCGAGAAAACGGATGAGCTTGCCGGTTTCGATCCACGGCCGAACCTGGTAATCCAGCATGTAAGCCACGCCGATCCCATCCAGGGCCGCCCTGATCATCAGTTCCGTGTCGTTGACCGTCAGACCGCCGTTCACGGGTATTTCCAAAGCGTGTTGGCCTCGCGCGAACTCCCATCGATAGACGTTGCCGCCACCGGGCCACTGGAAATTGATGCATTGGTGATGGTGCAGGTCGGCGGGATGACGGGGCATGGGGTGATCCTCGAGATAGCTGGGCGCCGCCACTGCGGCCATCTCCAGCTCCCCGCTGAGTTTCACCGCCACCATGTCCTTATGCAGCCGCTCACCAAGCCTGATTCCGGCATCGAATCGTCCCTCGACAATATCGGTCAGCATGTCGTCGACGATGATGGTGAGGGCAATATCGGGATAGGCGCGGCGGAAATCGCCGAGGATGGGCACGATGAAACGCATGGCGGCGATGCGTGGAACATTGATACGCAGCGAGCCTGCCGGTCGACCGCGTGATGCATGCGCGTCGGCGACAGCCCCTTCGAGTTCGCTGAATGCCGGAGCGAGGCGGGCAAACAGCGTTTCGCCTGCAGCGGTCGGCGACACGCTGCGGGTCGTGCGGTTGAGCAGCCGGACACCGACACGCTCCTCCAGCCCGCGTATCGTCTGGCTAAGCGCCGGCGGCGAAATTCTGAGCCTGGCCGCGGCGCGGACAAAGCTGCCTTCCTCGACGATCGTCGCGAACGCCCTCAGCTCGGAAAACTCGGTCCCTCGCATTATGTACCTCAGACTTAACAAGCCTGTTCGATCATAGGCTATTATCTGATCAATAGCATGCCCCTAACGTCCACATGGAACGCCGCCGCTCGATTTGGAACGGCCGTAGCCAGACGAGAAAGGGACAGCTATGTATCATTCGCTTGAAGGCAAAATCGCGCTCGTGACCGGCAGTTCGCGCGGCATCGGCCGCGCCATCGCCGAGGGGCTCGCGGCAAACGGCGCGGCCGTGGTCGTCAATTATGTCGGCAACGAGAAAGCCGCCCAGGAAGCCGTTGCCGCCATCCGCGAGAATGGCGGCAAGGCCGTCGCCATTCGGGCCGATATCTCCATTGTTTCCGACATTCGCCGGCTGTTCGATGAAACCGAGAAGCAGATGGGCGCGATTGATATCGTCGTCGCCAATGTCGGCGTCGCCGTCATAAAACCGTTCGTCGAGGCCACCGAAGCCGACTTCGACCACGTCTTCGGCGCCAATGCCAAAGGCACCTTCTTCACGCTTCAGGAAGCGGCGCGCCGCGTGCGCGACGGTGGCCGCATCATCGCGGTTTCCACCGGTGGAACCAAGATGTTCTTCACCCAGACCGCCCTTTATCTCGGCAGCAAAGGAGCCGTCGAGCAGTTCGTTCGCGTCCTCTCGCGCGAACTCGGACCGCGCTCCGTCACCGTGAATGCGCTTTCGCCAGGCTTTACCGACACTGACCTGCTGCCCGAGCGGGATCGCGCGATCGCCGCCGGGATGTCGCCCTTCGGCAGGATCGGAGCGCCGCGCGACGTCGCCGGTGTCGCGGTTTTCCTCGCTTCCGACGAGGCCCGTTGGCTGACCGGCGAAAACATCCAGGCCGGCGGCGGCGTTGCTTAGTGGGTAGTGAATAGTGAATAGTGAATGGTAGTGGCAGTGGAATTAGGCAGTCACCGCTGATTACTGACTACTGACTATTCACTATTCACTATTCACCATTCACTAATCCGCCATCGTCTCGAGGCTGGCGAACCCTTGCGGCGCATCGCCTTCGTCGAACGGCGTCGTCACCTCGACGAAGGTGTCGGGATAAAAGCCGTTGAACCGTGTCCTCAGCGACAGCGAATAGGCGCCGATATGGCCGATCTCGATCCAGTCGCCGGTATCGACCGTTTCCGGCAGCCAGAACGGCCGCGACAGGATGTCGACGGAATCGCAGGTCGCGCCGCACACTTTGAACGGCACGATGGTCTTCTCCTCGCCGTTGCGCGAGCGGATCGCCGGGTCTGGAATGAAGCGCGCCGGCAGCGTGATCTTGCCGGTCCATGAATCCGACAGCGACGCCCAGATGCCGTCATTGATGTAGAGCCGCTTGCCCTTGCGCAGCAGCACGCGCACGATCAGCGACAGGCAGCGCGCCACGATCACCCGGCCCGGCTCCGCCACCAGCGGCATCTGGTCGAACTGGTATTCCTTGAGGTCGCCCGACAGCCGCGACATGATCTGGCCGAGCGACGGCATCTCGATCTGCTTGCGGTTGGGATCATGGCCGTATTCGGCGGGAAAACCGCCACCCACGTCGAGGCCGGCGATGTCGAAGCTGACGCGGTTGCGCACCCAGTCGGCCGAGGCCAGCGCGCGCTCATAGGTGTCGGGATCCTCGATCTGACTGCCGACATGAAAGCACAGGCCGACCTTGTAGCCGGTCCGGTTCAGCCGTTCGGCCAGATCGACCGCATTGGCCGGTCCGGCGCCAAACTTCTTCGACAGTTCGTAGGCGGCCGATCCTTTCGTCTGGATGCGCACGAACACGGTGATCGCACCCGGATCGATATCGAGCGCCCGCACCACGCGGGTCAGCTTGGTGATCTCGTCCTCGTGGTCGAGCGAGATGACCCGGATGCCATACTTCTCCAGCGCCAGCTTGATGTCCGACTGTGCCTTGACCGGATGCATGTAGAGCATCTCGGCGTCCGGCGAGACTGCGCGCACGGCGGCGAACTCACCGGGCGAGGCCACGTCGAAAGCGCCGACGCCGGCCTCGACCAGCGCCTTCAGCACGATCTGCTCGCCGTTGGTCTTGACCGCATAGGCGGTCTTGCCGGGAAACATGCCCATGAACTGCCTGGCGTCCGCCTTCAGCACCTGCGGGCGGAAGCAATAGATCGGATCGTCCGGGCGAAGCGCCAGCGCCGCTTCGCGCGCATTTTCGAATTGCTGCATGGACGAATCCCTTGGCTTAGACTGCGCACAATTAATCCAACCTATGCGGGAATGAAAACAATTCTGTGTCTCGCACCCCTGACGCTGCGGCGCTACGGCAGATGATGCAATGCTAGTCCACTGATCTGGTTTCGGGTGGCCCTTGCCATCGAACAGAATATGGCCTGAACAGACGCCTGATTGACTTGGCATTCAGAACCATCCGGGAGGATTCTCCATGGCGATCACAACCACGACGGCAATGCGCGGCCCCATGGTCTTGAAAGACTGGGCGCAGCTTCTGCTGCTCGGTGCGATCTGGGGTGGCTCGTTCTTCTTTGCCCGCATTGCGGTTGCCGAGATTCCGCCGCTGGTGCTGGTGCTGTTTCGCGTCGCCATCGCGGCGCTTGCGCTGCATCTCTATCTCGGCCTGCGCGGTCCGTCCTTCCGCATCGCCTTGCCGCATGCCGGCCTGTTCTTTCTGCTGGCGCTCGTCAACAACGTCATACCGTTCTCGCTGATCTTCGCCGGCCAGACCGAGCTTGGCGCCGGTGTCGCCTCGGTGCTCAATTCGACGACGCCGTTCTGGACGTTGATCCTCGCCAACGCGCTGACATCAGACGAAAAGCTCTCCTGGAACAAGCTTGCCGGGATCGCGCTCGGCATCGTCGGCACGGCGGTGATGATCGGTCCCGGCCTGCTTGCCGGGCTGGGCGGTCCGGTCTGGGCGAAATTCGCGCTGGTCGGCGCCTCGCTGTCCTATGCGGTGGCCCTGATGATCGCCCGCCGCTTCAAGGGTGTGCCATCACCGGTCATCGCCACTGGACAATTGACCGCTTCGACCATCATCATGATCCCGATCGTGCTGCTTGGCCACGGCACTGCCAACCTGTTTTCGGCCTCGCCGCCGGTCTGGGCGGCGGTGTTGGCGCTGGCCCTGCTGTCCACCGCCTTCGCCTACATCCTCTATTTCAACCTCGTCGCCTCGGCCGGCGCCACCAACGCCTCGCTGGTCACGCTCATCGTGCCGGCCAGCGCGATCCTGCTCGGCTTTCTGTTCCTGGGCGAACGGCTCGAATTGTTCGAGCTCGGCGGCATGGCGCTGATCGCGATCGGCCTCGTCACCATCGACGGCCGCCTGTTCGGCCGACGCTGATGCATATCGCCCAAAAGCACGCCCTCGGGCTTGAACCGAGGGTGCGTAGCGGTTTGCGATAACGACATGCATGACCAACAAGCTGAAGCGGGTCGCTTCCCAGGCCTGACACGCTTGAGGGTCCAATCGGACGCCCAAACGACGCTCCAACTTGTCGAATCTTCGTACCGACGCGAAAATCGATTCCGACTTTCAGCGGCGGTAGCGCTGCCATACCCATTCTTGCCCCAGCTCCGTCACATTTTGTACACAGGGCCGAAGCGGGATTTTGCCGAAGAGTTTCAATGCCTAACGGCAAATGGCCTGTCGCAAATTCCACATTGTCGTCGCATTGCAGCATAGTTTCCGCTTGCCTGTGGCAGAAATGCCCCTAGACTCTGGCCATAGCTCTTTAAGAGGAGGCTATGACATGGGGCTTACCAGGCCAATCAACGCATTGATGATTTGTGCTGCATTTGCATTCATCGGGGCGCTGATTATGGGCTTTCTTCCGTAGACCCGCCAAGCAACGGAAGCAGCACAAAATAGTCCAAGTCATTGAAAAGGCCGGGTTTTTTACCCGGCCTTTTTGCACCCCGGATTTGACGGGGAGTTACGCCGCGGCGGACCCCGCGGCTTCAGCCTCGTGCGAGCGGATGCCGATCATGTGGCAGACGGCGAAGACCAGATCGGCGCGGTTCATGGTGTAGAAATGAAAATCGCCGACGCCGCGCTCGACAAGGTCCAGCACCTGCTCGGCCGCCACCGCGGACGCCACCAGCGCATGCGTCTGCGGGTCCGTCTGCAGCCCGTCGAAGCGCTCGGCCATCCACGCCGGCACCAGCGCGCCGCAGCGCGCCGAGAAATTGGCGACCTGGGTAAAATTGTGGACCGGCAATATGCCCGGCACGATCGGTATGTAGATGCCGGCCCGCCGCGCCCGTTCGACATAGCGCTCGTAGAGGTCATTGTCGAAGAAGAACTGGGTGATCGCCCGCGTCGCGCCATTGTCGACCTTGCGCTTCAGCATATCGATGTCGGTGGCGAAATCCGGGCTCTCCGGATGCTTTTCCGGATAGGCCGAGACCGAGATGTCGAAATCGCCGACACCTTTCAGCGCCCCCACCAGTTCGGCGCCATTGGCATAGCCGTCCGGATGCGGACGATAGGCGGCGCCGACGCCCTCGGCCGGATCGCCGCGCAGGGCGACGAAGCGGGTGACACCCATGTCGGCGAATTCCTGGATAACTTCATCGACCTCGTGACGCGCCGCATCGACGCAGGTCATGTGCGCCGCCGGCGTCAGCGCCGTTTCGTTGAGGATGCGCTTGACCGTGCGCGCCGTGCGCTCGCGGGTCGAGCCGCCGGCGCCATAGGTGACGGAGACGAATTTCGGCTTGAGCGGCTGCAGCCGGGTGACTGTGTCCCACAGCCTTGCTTCCATCTCGTCGCTCTTTGGCGGGAAGAACTCGAACGAAACCCTGATCTTGTCGCCAATGTCAGGGCGGCGGGAAAAGCGGAACTGGTTCATCAGGCGGTTTCCCCTATCGGATAGGCATTGGCCGGTTGTGGGTGGTTGGAAGGATCGGCGATCAGCATGCGCTGGTCACGGCCGAGCCACAGTTTTACCGTGAGACTGGGCTCGTTGCCGGCGCGCGGCTCGAACTCCTGGCTCTCCTCGAGGTCGAGCCCGGCCTCGGAAAACCACTCGGTGATCTGCCGGTCGGCAAAGCCAAGCCGCACATGCGCGTGGGCATCGCGCAGGAATTCCAGCGAATGCGGAGCGAAATCGACGATCACCAGCCGTCCTGCCGGACGCAGCAGCCTTGCTGCCTCGCGGATGGCGCGGGCAGGATCGTCGAGATAGTGCAGCACCTGGTGGATGGTGACGAGATCGAAGGCGTCGCGCTCGACCGGCGGCGCAAAAATGTCGCCCTGGCGCACCTGCGCATTCGAGATGCCGGCCTTGTCGAGATTGGCGCGCGCCACCGTCAGCATCTCGCGCGACATGTCGATGCCGATGCCGCGCCGGTAGAGCGGCGAAAAGATCTCGAGCAGCCGCCCGGTGCCGGTGCCAAGGTCGAGCATCGACTGGAACGGCCGCTTGCCGACGAGCTTGAGCAGCGCTGCTTCCACGGCGCGGTCCGGCACATGCAGCGAGCGGATGTGATCCCAGCTTGCGGCATTTACGGAGAAATATTCGGCGGCGCGATCCTGCCGCTTGCGCTTGACCGCCGCCAACCGCTCGAGGTCACGCTCGACCTGCGGATCGGCGCCCCGGATACCGGAGACCAGCCTGAGCACGAAGTCCCGCGCCGCATCCGAATCCGACAGCCGGAAGAAGGCCCAGGAGCCCTCCTGATAGCGGCCGATCAGCCCCGCCTCCAGTAAAAGCTTCAGGTGGCGCGAGACGCGCGGCTGCGACTGGCCGAGGATTTCGGTGAGATCGGAAACGGTCAGGTCGCCGCGCGACAGCAACGCCAGGATGCGCAATCGGCTGGATTCGGCCGCCGCCTTCAATGTATCTACCATGGTGTCGAGCGCGACATGCATGCGAGCATTCTCTTTGAAAAGATATAAACATATGTTTATGTCGATTTTGACAGGCTTGCAAGCGCTATGTCGCTCCCGGACAAGAAAATGGCGCATGCGTGGCGGATCGCGCACAGCCGGAAGCAGGATCGGGGCAAAAACCATGTTCGAAACGCGCAGCGGCGAAAAGCTTCTGGAAACTGATCCCGCCGATATGCCGCCGGATGGCCATGTCGTCTTCATCGGTCGCATCGCCTCGCCCTGGACCTCGCGGGAAACTTGCCCCAAGAACATGAAAGCCGCGCGGGAAACGGGCAAGCCGGCAGTTCTCACCGTCGACCTGCCCTATCGCGAGGGCCTGCTCGGGCTTGAACGCGCCAGCCACGTCATCATCCTGTCCTGGCTGCACCACGCACCGCGGACCCTGATTGTTCAGAAACCCCGCCATGCGGCTGAACCGAAGGGCGTTTTTTCGCTGCGCTCCCCGGCCCGGCCGAACCCGGTCGGGTTGCATATCGCCAGGCTCGTCGCCCTCGACATCGAAACGGGCCGTATCGATCTCGATGCCATCGACCTGCTCGACGGCACGCCGGTGATCGACATCAAGCCTTATTTCGCTTCGACCGATGCCTTTGCCGACGCGACAATTGCCGGACGGGACGAGCGCGGACAGGTCGGGCCCGGACAGGTCGGGCGATGAACGCGCCGACGGGTCGCCGCCGCGCCATCGCTAAGGCGCTGACAGCGCTTTTGCCGCTGGCGCCCTATGCCGACATGGAGAAGATCCGCGCCGACGCCGGCGCGGTGCATATGAAGAGCTTGCCGCCGAGCATTGCCGTATGGCTGGCGACAATAGCCCATATCCGTCATGTGCACACCGACTACGAGAAACTGCTGGCCGAAGGCTACGATCGCGACTCGGCGCGTTTCTTCGTCATGGAACAGACCAACAGGGTGCTGACCCGTTGGCGCGCCACCCGTCTGCTCCAGGATGAGGACGAGGAATAACCAGATCCCCCGATGGCTCATCCGCAACCCCGGCCTGTGTCTTGTGCCAACCGCCGCAGCGCTCTATCGCGTTCGACGAAGACGACCTGACGGAGGACGTGATGAGCAACTTGATCGATCCGCACGCCAAACCACTGCCCTCGCTCTCCGCCCATCATATAGACCCGCACTCCTACCCCGATGGTGTTGCCTTCCTGGACGGGCAGTATCTGCCGATGTCGCAAGCCAAGATCTCGGTGCTGGATTGGGGCTTCCTGCATTCCGACGCCACCTACGACACGGTGCATGTCTGGGACGGTCGTTTCTTCCGCCTCGACCTGCATCTCGATCGCTTCTTCGGCGGGCTGGAAAAGCTGCGCATGACGATCCCGTTCGACCGCGATGGAGTCGCCGAAATCCTCCACAATTGCGTGGCGCTGTCGGGTCATCGCGACGCTTATGTCGAGATGCTGTGCACGCGCGGCGCCTCGCCGACCTTCAGCCGCGACCCGCGCGACGCGATCAACCGCTTCATGGCGTTCGCCGTTCCCTTCGGCTCGGTCGCCAATGCCGAGCAATTGCAGCGCGGCCTGCATGTGGCGATCAGCGACAAGGTGCGCATCCCACCAGCCTCGATCGACCCGACAATCAAGAACTACCACTGGCTCGACCTGGTGCGAGGCCTCTACAACGCCTATGACCGCGGCGCCGAGACCGCACTGCTCCTCGATTTCAACGGCAATGTCGCGGAAGGCCCCGGCTTCAACGTCTTTTGCGTGGACGACGGCAAACTATCGACGCCGGCTGTCGGCGTGCTGCCAGGCATCACCCGCCGCACCGTCTTCGATCTCTGCACGGAGGCAGGGCTTGCCGTTGCCGCGGCCGATGTCAGCGTCGCTGCGCTGCGTCAGTCCGATGAGGTCTTCATCACCTCGACCGCCGGCGGCATCATGCCGGTAACGGTGATCGACGGTGTTCCGGTCGCGGACCGCAAGGTCGGTGCGATTACCAGGCGCCTCATGGCGATCTATTGGCAAAAGCACCGAGATCCGACCTAGTGCAGCCCGGTGCACTATTCCTGACCATCCCTGGCCTCAGGCCCGGTAAATCCACTGCTCGGGCACACGCACCGAAATCTCCTCGCCGGCCGTGATGCGTCCTGGTTTTTCCACCCAGGCGACAAGGCCGCGCAACCGTTTTGCCGCTTTCGGGAACAACAGCGCGCCGGCTTCACGGTCGGCCATTCCGGCATTTTCCGCAACCGATCGCCCGGCGATGCGGCAAGGTCCGTTCTGCGCATCGACCTTGACGGTGACGCCGCCTTTGAAGAACAGCAGCGTGCCGGACGGCAGCATCGAGAGATGCGGCAGGCCTTCGATCAACAGATTGGCGCCGATCCACTCCGGCTTGATCTCGGCGATGGCCATCCGCCCTGCCACGATCGCCAGCTCGTCCGCGGCCACGATCGACAGCTGCCGCTCGTTGCGCATCTCGGTGCCGCGTGGATACCAGGGCTCGCGCCCGCCGGAGCGCCGCGTCGCGCCGGCGTGGAAATCGCCGTCGATGCC
Source organism: Mesorhizobium sp. WSM4845 (assembly GCF_055811455.1). Lineage (NCBI taxonomy): Bacteria > Pseudomonadati > Pseudomonadota > Alphaproteobacteria > Hyphomicrobiales > Phyllobacteriaceae > Mesorhizobium > Mesorhizobium sp. WSM4845. The sequence continues at coordinate 172,064 of NZ_JBVVQA010000008.1, read as the reverse complement.
GTCGAAGCCAAGCCGCAATTCATCCACCGCGCGTGTCTCGAAATGATCCGATGGCGCGACGTAAAGCGCGGCCACCCGCGCGACAAGTTTCCGCGCCGGGATGATTTCGACCGGGTTTACCGTCTCGGGGAAGAGGTCCAGCATAGGCTTCGCTCCGTGCGTGATGCCAAGCAATTAGCCGCAGTGAGTTCATCAGGTCCAGCCTAAAGCACTGATGCTCCAGTCAAGCAGGCTGATGCGATTACACCGGCGCCTTCCAATGCCGGTGCCGTTCGCGCCAATCAGAGCATGCGCAACAGCGCCCCGCCGATCGAATAGCCGGCGCCGAAGGCGCAGAGCAGGCCATAGTCGCCGGCGTTCATGTCGGCGTGGTTTTCCGACAAGGCGACGACGGCACCGGCGCCGGCGGTGTTGCCGAGGCGCTCCAGCACCATCGGCGCGCGGTCATGGTCGACCTCGTGGCCGAACGACAGCTTCAGGATCATGGCGTTCATACGTGCATTGGCCTGATGCAGCCAGAAGCGCCGGATCGCTTGCGGCGTCAGCCCATGCTCGGCCAGGAACTCGACGATGAATTTGTGCCCGGCGACGGTGACTTCCTTGAACACCTTGTTGCCGACCTGATTGATCAGGTTGCCTTCCAGGTTGATCATATACGGATCGTCCTGGGCGGTGCGCGTGTAATAGCCGAGATTGGTGCGGATGTTGTTGGACATCTGCGTCCAGGTCCGGGTGTCGAGCACCTCGAAACGTCCCGGCCGCTTGTCGCCCAGGGCAAGCCCCTCGACGACCATCGAGACCGAAGCATCGCCGAAGATGAAATGCGTCTGCCGGTCGCGGAAGTTGAGATGGCCGGTGATGATTTCGGGCGTCGTCACCAGCACGCGCCTGTGTGCGCCCGCCCGCACCAGATTGACCGCGATATGCAACGCCGCCGCCGCCGACGAACAGCCAAGGCCCATGTCGAAGCCGGCGCCCCTCGTGCCCATCGCCTGCTGCATCTCGATGGCGATCGCCGGATAGGGCCGCTGGTGATGCGAGGCCGAGCAGATCACCAGGTCGATATCAGGTGGCTCCAGGCCGGCATGGTCGAGCGCTTTCCTGGCCGATGCGATGCCGAACTCGGCTTCCAGCGACAGTGCGTCGTCCGGCCGCGCCGGAATGCGCGGCGCCATGCGGGTCGGGTCGAGAATGCCTTCCCGCTCGATCACATGGCGCGTCTGCACGCCCGAAGCATGGACGATGAAGGCGCTGTCCGACTTCTGCAGCAGCGTCTCGCCCGAAGCCTGGCGGCGGACATTCTCCATCTCGACCCAGGCATTGAAGCTGTCGACCAATTCCTCATTGGTGATCGAAGGCTCGGGGATTTCAACGCCGATGCCGCTGATGATGACGCGATGCATTTTCAGTTCGTCCCCATGCGCAGGCGCTGCGGCTTGATGTGGGCGCCGCGAGAGTTCGGCGCAACATTATTCGCATCAAGCTAGTTTAAGCCGGCTTAAATCAAGGGCCTGAGGCACAAGACCACAACCTTGCGTGGCTGAAATACGCGTTGTGGCGAATCAAGCGCAGCCAGGCAGTGCGTCTCGGTGTCGCCAATCGTTTCTAGGCAGCGCGCCGCGCGACGATGAAAAGGCGCGGGAAACGCAGCAGCACCTTGCCGTTCGCCGTCTTCGGATAGGCTTCGGTTATCCCAGCGGTGTAGCGCGTGAGAAAAAACCGTCGCTCGTTCTCGTCGAGCGGATCGAGGAACGGCTTCAGCCCCGTCGACTTCAGCCACTCGACGATTGCCCCGGCATCGGCCAGCGGATGATTGTAGGCGGTGTGCCAGATGTCGAGCCGGTCGGAGAACGGCGACAAAAGATCGTAGTAGAACGACACTAGCGGCAGCGGCCCGCGCGCAGCACACTCGAGCTTTTCGGCAAACGGCATTTCGGCCGCCGTCTCGCGCATCAGCCGGTGCGAGGGCTCGCCCATATTGTCGGGCATCTGCACGGCAAGCGCGCCGCCGGGCGCCAAAAATCCCATCAGCCGCTGGAAGATCGCCGGATGCTCGGGCAGCCACTGGAACACCGCATTGGCGAAGATCACGTCGACCGGCACTTCGGGCTGCCACGCTGCCGCATCCGCCAGTTCGAAGGCCACATCCGGCAGACGCGCCCTCGCTTTCTCGATCATGTCAGCCGAGGTGTCCAAACCGCTGACCTGCGCGCCCGGCCAGCGCTCAACCAGCAATTCGGTCGAGTTGCCCGGCCCGCAGCCGATATCGACCACCCGGCGTGGCGCCGCCACCGGCACCTGCGCGACGAGATCGCGCGCCGGACGCGTGCGCTCGTCCTCGAATTTGAGATATTGGGCGGCGGACCAGTCTGCCATTTCAGCTCCTCAGATCATTTGAGAATTCGCCGCCCTAAAAACCCCTATCGCGTCAACCTCTTGTACGTCATGCGGTGCGGGTTGACGGCATCGGGGCCGAGCCGGCGGATCTTGTCCTGCTCGTAATCCTCGAAATTGCCCTCGAACCACTCGACATGGCTGTCGCCTTCGAACGCAAGGATGTGCGTCGCCAGCCGGTCGAGGAACATGCGGTCGTGCGAGATGATGACGGCGCAGCCGGCGAAGTTTTCCAGCGCGTCTTCGAGCGCCGCCAGCGTTTCGGTATCGAGATCGTTGGTCGGTTCGTCGAGCAGCAGCACATTGCCGCCGGTCTTCAGCATCTTGGCCAGGTGGACACGGTTGCGCTGGCCGCCGGACAGATTGCCGACCTTCTGCTGCTGATCGCCGCCGCGGAAATTGAACGACGCGCAATAGGCGCGGGTGTTGGCCTCGAACTTGCCGAGCTTGACCACTTCGGCGCCGCCCGAGATTTCTTCCCAGACGGTCTTGGTCGGGTCGAGCGCATCGCGGCTCTGGTCGACGTAACCGAGCTTGACCGTCTCGCCGACGCGGATCGTGCCGGCATCCGGCTTTTCCTGGCCGGTGATCATGCGGAACAGCGTCGTCTTGCCGGCGCCGTTCGGGCCGATGACGCCGACGATGCCGCCGGGCGGCAACTTGAATTCGAGGTCGTCGATCAGCAGCGTGTCGCCAAAGCCCTTCGACAGGTCCTCGACCTCGATCACCACATTGCCGAGCCGCTCGCCATGCGGAATGACGATCTGGGTGTCGCTCGGACGCCGCTTGTCGGCCGCATCCAGCAGATCCTGGAACGCCTGGATGCGCGCTTTCGACTTGGTCTGCCGTGCCTTCGGGCTGGACTGGATCCACTCGCGCTCGCGGCCGATCGCCCGCTGGCGCGCATCGTCCTCGCGGCCCTCCTGCTTGAGCCGCTTGGCCTTGGCTTCGAGATATTTGGTGTAGTTGCCCTCATAGGGAATGCCGCGGCCGCGGTCGAGCTCGAGGATCCAGCCGGTGACATTGTCGAGGAAGTAGCGATCGTGGGTGATGATCATCACCGCGCCCGGGTAGGCGCGCAGATGCTTTTCCAGCCACGCCGTCGTCTCGGCGTCGAGATGGTTGGTCGGCTCGTCGAGCAGCAGAAGGTCGGGCTGACGCAGCAGCAGTTGGCACAGTGCCACGCGGCGGCGCTCGCCGCCCGACAGCTTGGTGACGTCGGCTTCCTTGGGCGGGCAGCCCAGCGCTTCCATCGCCATCTCGACCTGCTGTTCGAGATCCCACAGGTTGAGCCGGTCCATCTCGTCCTGGAGCTTGGCCGACTCGTCGGCCGTCTCGTCGGAATAGTTCATCATCAATTCGTTGTAGCGTTCGATGATCGCGGTCTTGGCGGCGACGCCTTCCATGACGTTCTCGAACACGGTCTTGCTCGCATCGAGCGCCGGCTCCTGCGCCAGGTAACCGACGGTGGCGCCTTCGGCCAGCCACGCCTCGCCGCTCCACTCCTTGTCGATGCCGGCCATGATCTTGAGGATGGTCGACTTGCCGGCGCCGTTCGGCCCGAGGATGCCGATCTTGGCGTCCGGGTAGAAGGAGAGGTGGATATTCTCGAGCACCTTCTTGGTGCCGTAGGCCTTGTTGAGGCCGGCCATGTGATAGATGAACTGGCGTGCCACGCGCGCTTTCCCTGAAAAGTCGACTGGAATGTCGGATTGAATGGAAGTTGCGCGCTATGTAGGCGATGCCGCGCCGAACGGCAAACTGTTTTGGCATTTCGGATCGGCCTTCGGGCCAAGACGGGCTCGGCGTGTCACTGGAACTCGATCGGATCGACGATGCCGTTCGGACAGCCGGCATTGTTCGTCGGCACTGAGGCCAGCAGCAGCTCACTGAGCGAAGAGTTCGGACCGATTGGGCCGGTCAGGCCGAGCGTCAGTTCGCCGATCAGCCGCCTGCCGCTCGAAGGATCGTTCACGCAGAAGACGCGAACCCGATCGCCGGCACCGGGACCAAAGGCACCGTCGAAGGCGGCGCGGATCTGGTCGGAGGTCAGATCCCGGCCAATTTTCTGCGTGAAAAGATCACGCACCGATGACGCATTCACCGCGCGCGTCAAGTTCAGCGCATCGGAAAAATACGCCTGCTGGCTCTTGCCGTAACAGGTGCCATGCTTGATCCACTCATGCCTGTCGAGAGCGGATGCGGTGCCTGGCATGACCTGATCGAGCTCCGACCGGGTGTTCGGCTCGAGCTTGACCGTCGGCAGGTCCTGCCAGTGCGCCGGATTGTCGTTCGCCTTGTCGGCCGCTGCCACTTGGCAATAGAAATTTCCGTTCGGCTGCGGCCACAGCCCGTGCAAGGTGAAATGCGTCGCCTCAAAACCGGCCGCGGTCTGCGCCCTGCATTCGGTCTTGCCGGGCCTGGTCTCGCAAAACGCCGGCTGCCAGCTCAGCGCGAGGACATATTCGGGCTTTCGCGAAGCCGGCTCAGCAGGCTTCTCCCGGTCGGCCGGCACAGGTGCTGCCGGTTCCGTGGACGCGCTGCCGCCCGAAACATGGCCGCAATTGACCTTCACCCAGCGGCGCTCCGGATCGGCCCCGGGCACGCGGATCAGATAGTGGGTGGGAGCATCCTTGTTGCCAGCCAGCAGCTCGTAGCTCTGTCCCGCATCGGTCGCGATATTGCCGGGGTTCCTGCCGCTCCTGATGGCCTGGGTGGCTGGACAGGTGGCGTCGGCGACGAAAGAGCCGCTCATCTTGACCTCGGCCCGCGCAGCACCCGTCAGCGACGCGGCGGCAAGCGCCGATCCAAAAACAAGACCTGTCAGCGTACGCATGGGTACTCTCCGGTTGAATAATGCTGGGCAACAGACTGCCGCCCTCTCTCGGTAGCAAGTTCTCCATGTCAGAATTGCGATACCCGCGTTGCGACGCAAGAACAGCGCTGCGAAACACCGCCGACGGATTGACGCAAAACCGGCGTCGGCGCACACAAACGTTCGCAGGCGTAAAAGACGCGTCGGAGACGAAGCGACAATGTCATTCAGCCAGCAGCGCGTGCTGCGATCGCCGACCGGCGCCGAGCTCAACCTTTACGTGAAACGCGCCGAGGGCCGCCCGCGTGCGGTCGTCCAGATCAATCACGGACTGGCCGAACAGGCCGCGCGCTATGTCCGCTTCGCTACCTTTCTGGGCGAGTGCGGCTTCCACGTCTATGCCCATGACCATCGCGGCCATGGCGCAACCAAGGCGCCAGACGCTCCGCTCGGCAGATTCGCTAATGTGGATGGCGGCGCCAAGGTCATCGCCGATGTCGCCGCCGTGCATGATCTGATCGCCGGCGACCATCCCGGCCTGCCGGTCATCGTCTTCGGCCATTCCATGGGCGGCCTCGTCGCGCTGAATTTCATGCTTCACCATTCCAACCGGCTGCACGCCGCCGCCATCTGGAACGCCAATTTTTCCGCCGGGCTCGCCAGCCGTGCAGCGCAAGTCATCCTGGCCTGGGAAAAATTCCGGCTCGGCTCCGACATGCCGTCGCGCATGCTGCCGAGACTGACCTTCCAGGCCTGGGGCAAGGCCGTCCCCGGTCACCGCACGCCGTTCGACTGGCTGTCGCGCGACGCGGCGGAAGTCGACAAATACATCGCCGATCCGCTGTGCGGCTGGGATGCGTCGGTGTCGATGTGGCGCGACCTGTTCGGCTTTGTCTTCGACGGCGCCGACGACGCTAATTTTTCCGGCATCCGCAAGACCCTGCCGATCTGCCTAGTCGGCGGCGAAAAGGATCCTGCTACCGACGGTGGCAAGGCGGTCAGCCATCTCGCTGGGCGCCTGCACAGGATGGGCTTTTCGAATCTCGTTTCAAAGGTTTACGCCGAGACCCGCCACGAAAGCCTGAACGAGGTGAATCGAAATATCATCATGGACGATTTCGCCGCATGGGCCGACAGCGTGCTGAAACAAGCCTGATCGAGATTGGCACGGTCCGGTTGGACCATTGCAAGAACCGTGACTTCGGCACGCGGGATTGATAGTGCATGTTGCCCAAAAGTGCGCAGCGGTTTTGGATAACGACATGCATAAAAAGAAAACCAGAGCCTGCGCTTTTGATCAATCACGGTGATCCATGACCGAGCCTCCGCTGAAAGGCATCCGCGTAATCGAACTCGCCCGCATCCTGGCCGGGCCGTGGGCGGGGCAATTGCTTGCCGATCTCGGCGCCGACGTGATCAAGGTCGAGAGCCCTGATGGCGGCGACGATACCCGCAAATGGGGTCCGCCCTTCGTCATGAGCCATGACGGCGAAAACCTCTCGGCCGCCTACTACCATTCCTGCAATCGCGGCAAGCGCTCCATAGCCATCGATTTCTCGACGCCCGAAGGCGCCGAGACAGTGCGCCGGCTGGCTGCGACATCGGACGTGCTGATCGAAAACTTCAAGCTCGGCGGGCTGAAGAAATACGGCCTCGACCATGACAGCTTGCGCAAAATCAACCCTCGGTTGATCTATTGCTCGATCACCGGCTTCGGCCAGGACGGGCCCTATGCGCCACGCGCCGGCTATGACTTCATCATCCAGGGCATGGCCGGCATGATGTCGATCACCGGCGAGGCTGGCCGCGAGCCGCAAAAGGCCGGTGTCGCCATTTCGGACATTTTCACCGGCCTCTATTCGGTGATCGCCATCCAGGCCGCACTTCGCCATGCCGAGAAGACCGGCGAGGGCCAGCATATCGACATGGCGCTCTACGACAGCCAGATCTCGGCGCTCGGCAACCAGAACCTCAACTATCTGGTCTCGGGAAAATCGCCGGTGCAGATGGGCAACGCGCATATGAACATCGCGCCCTACGAAGTGGTGACGGTCAAGGACGGCCACATCATCCTGGCCATCGGCAATGACGGCCAGTTCGCCAAGTTCTGCGCGGCTGTCGGGTTGTACAACCTGCCATCGAACCCCGATTTCGCCACCAATCCCGCCCGGGTCGCCAACCGGACGACGCTGCGCGAGCATATAATCGAGGCGCTAAAGACCTTCGATCGCGATCCGCTGCTGGCCAGGCTGGAGGCGGCAGGCGTGCCTGCCAGCCCGATCAACACGATCGGCGAGATGTTCGCCGACCCGCAGACCATCGCGCGCGGCATGCGGCTCGACCTCGACGACGGCCATGGCAATCTGTTGCCCTCGGTGCGCGCGCCGATGGTCATGTCGGGCACGCCGCTGTTCTATGAACGGCCCTCGCCGCGTCTCGGCGAACACACCGAAGAAATCCTTGCCGAACTGGAGAGGTCAGGAAAATGAAGACCGGCGGACAACTGATTGTCGATGCGCTCGTAGCCAACGGAACGGACCGTATCTATTGCGTGCCCGGCGAATCCTACCTTGCGGTGCTCGACGCGCTGCACGACTCGCCGATCCGCACCATCGTCTGCCGCCAGGAGGGCGGTGCTGCGATGATGGCCGACTGCCATGGCCGCCTGACCGGCAAGCCAGGCATCTGCTTCGTCACCCGCGGCCCCGGCGCCACCAACGCCTCGGCCGGCATTCACATCGCCATGCAGGATTCGGTGCCCGTCATCCTGTTCATCGGCCAGGTCGCCAGCCACGCCAAGCAGCGCGAGGCTTTTCAAGAGGTCGACTACGTCAGGTTCTTCGGCGACATCGCCAAATGGGTGGTCGAGATCGACGACGCCGCGCGCATTCCCGAATTCGTCACCCGCGCCTTCGCGGTGGCGACATCCGGCCGTCCCGGCCCGGTCGTCATCTCGCTGCCGGAAGACATGCTGACCAGCTTGGCCGAGGCGCCAGCAGCCCTGCCCCATACGCCGGTCGAAACGCGGCCGGGCGAGGCCGAGCTCGATGCTCTTGAAAAGCTTCTCGGCAAGGCAAAACGCCCCTTCGTCATCCTCGGCGGCACGCGCTGGGATGCGGCGGCCGTCGCGCGGATGCGGACGATCGCCGAAGCCTGGTCACTGCCGGTCGGCTGCTCCTTCCGCCGCCAGATGCTGTTCGATCATCTCCACCCCAACTATGCCGGCGATGTCGGCATCGGCATCAACCCGAAGCTGGCGACCGCCATCAAGCAGGCCGACCTCGTGCTGCTGATCGGCGGCCGCATGGGCGAGATGCCGTCCTCCGACTACACGCTGCTCAAAAGCCCCTATCCCGACCAGACGCTGGTCCATGTCCATGCCGACGCCGGCGAGCTCGGCCGTGTCTATCGGCCGACGCTGGCGATCAACGCCTCGCCGTCCGCCTTCGTCGAAGCCTTTGCCGGGCGCAAGCCGGCCGCCACGCCGGCATGGGCTGATGAAACACCGAAGCTGCACGCCGCCTATCTCGACTGGTCGACACCGCCCGAAAGCGGTCCCGGCGCCGTCCAGATGGGGCCGATCATGAACTATCTCGAAAAAATGCTGCCCGACGACGCGATCCTCACCAACGGCGCCGGCAACTACGCCACCTGGGTGCACCGCTTCCACCGTTCCCGGCGCTTTGCCACGCAGGCGGCACCCACCTCCGGCTCGATGGGCTACGGCACGCCGGCAGCCGTCGCTGCCAAGGAACTGTTTCCCGAGCGCGACGTGATCGCCTTTGCCGGCGACGGCTGCTTCCTGATGAACGGCCAGGAATTCGCCACCGCCGTGCAGTACGATCTGCCGATCATCGTCGTCGTCGTCAACAATGGCATCTACGGCACCATCCGCATGCATCAGGAACGCGAATATCCGGGCCGCGTCGTCGCCACCGACCTGAAGAATCCCGACTTTGCCGCTTTAGCCCGCGCCTATGGCGGCCATGGCGAAACCGTCGACAAGACGGCCGATTTCGCGCCGGCCTTCGAACGCGCCCGTGCCAGCGGCAAGCCGTCGATCGTCGAGATCAGGCTCGACCCCGAGGCGATCACGCCGACCCGGACGATGACCCAGATACGGGACAGGACCTGAGCGGCAGAGGCATAGGCCGAATTTCTTCGCGGCGCTGTGCCGCAAACTTCGACAGGCTAGTGCAGCGCTCCGCCGGGCCGACGTTGCGCTACATCGTCGCCGCCTTCTCGATCTGCCCGCGGATCTCGCCGTCCTTGTGGGCCGCCGTATGGATGTTGATGTAGTATTTGCCGGCCATCAGGTCGGCAGCCTGCGCGTCGGTCAGGATCGCCCCCCCTTGAACGGGCTTTTCGGAGCGCCCTTGAACGGGACGACGACGTCGGCATTTTCACCTTTTGCTGCCGGACCGTGAATATGTCCGGCCGTCGCCGGTCCACTGAGACCTGAATACATCACGTTCCAGGTGAGCTGTTTCGTGTCGGTGTTGAAGCCGAGAGTGGCCTCGCCTTTGCCCTCCGTGGTGACGGCTGGATTCTGCTGAGCGCCATCGAGCGTCGCCTTCATCTTCATCATGTCGGCCAAGGCCGGTGAACCGCACAGGAAGGAAGCCGAAACGGCGAGCGCCGAAAGCATCGGCGAGAAGGATTGCATGCGCATGGAATTCTCCGTTGTGGCGATGACATCCGCTGAAGCAGGATGCACTGGAACAACGGTTGTGGCGAGCGGATGTTTCCACCGGAACGGCTATTTTACATGCCAAAAAAGGGGCGGTCGCCCGTCCCCTTTTTTCGAATTGCGGACCCCAGAGGCCCCGGTTGATGGCCCTTTACTTGATGGCCTTGTCGGTGATGGCGGTCGTGTAGGCGCCGGTTGGCTCCTTGGTGATGATCTTCTGGTCGAGCAGCGCCTTGGCGGTGCGCGCGTAGGTCGCCGGGTCGAGCTTGCCGTCGGCATTGTCGATCAGCTTGGCGACTTCGCCCATCATGCGCTTCTGGTGGTTCTCGTCTTGGCCGCCATTGTCCATGACGATGCCGGCCGCCTCGTCGGAATTGTCGACGGCGTATTTCCAGCCCTTCATCGAGGCGCGCACGAAACGCACCATCTTGTCCTCGAAGGCCGGATCCTTGAGCTTGTCCTCCAAGGCATAGAGACCGTCCTCAAGCAGGTCGTTGCCCATGGCCGAGTAGTTGAACACGATCAGCTCTTCCGGCTTGTAGCCGGCATCGATGAGCTGCCAGTATTCGTTGTAGGTCATGACCGAAATACAATCCGCCTGCTTCTGGATCAGCGGCTGCACGTCGAAACTCTGCTTCAGCACGGTGACGCCATCCGGGCCACCGTCGGTCTTCAGGCCGAGCTTGTTCATCCAGGCGTAGAACGGATACTCGTTGCCGAAGAACCAGACGCCGAGCGTATGGCCCTTGAAGTCGGCTTCGGTTTTGACCGGGCCGTCCTTCGGGCAGACCAGCTGCATGCCGGCCTTCTTGAACGGCTGGGCGATATTGACCAGCGGCACGCCCTTTTCGCGTGCGGCCAGCGCGCCGCCCATCCAGTCGACGATGACGTCGGCGCCGCCACCGGCAATCACCTGCTCGGGCGCGATATCGGGGCCGCCCGGCTTGATCTCGACGTCGAGGCCCTCGGCCTCATAAAAACCCTTGTCCTTGGCGACGTAGTAGCCGGCGAACTGGGCCTGCGTGACCCATTTCAGCTGCAGCGTCACCTTGTCTGCGGCCATCGCCTGGAACGCGGCAAGCGACATCGCGCCGGCCAGCATCGAAACAACAAGTCTTTTCATGCTTTTACCCTCTGGAGTTAAGTGTTTACCCTTTTAGGACCAGGACCTTCAATCCAACCCTGATTCCAACCCGCCACCGCCCTATCCACCACGGACGGAGGGATGCCAAAACGTGACTGCTCTCTCGAAAAGAGCGACCACGCCATAAAAGACCGAACCCGCAAGTGCTGCAACTGCGATTTCGGCCCAGACCATGTCGATATTCATCCGTCCGACTTCGGTCGAAATCCGGAATCCCATGCCGACCACCGGCGTGCCGAAGAACTCCGCGACGATGGCGCCGATCAGCGCCAGCGTCGAATTGATCTTCAGCGCGTTGAAGATGAAGGGCGCTGCCGCCGGCAACCGCAGCTTGAACAGCGTCTGCCAGTAGCTCGACGCATAGGTGCGCATCAGATCGCGTTCCATATGGCCGGAGGCAGCAAGCCCGGCGACCGTGTTCACCAGCATCGGGAAGAACGTCATGATGATGACGACGGCGGCCTTCGACTGCCAGTCGAAGCCGAACCACATGACCATGATCGGCGCTACGCCGATGATCGGCAGCGCCGACACCATATTGCCGATCGGCAAAAGCCCGCGGCGCAGGAACGGCACGCGGTCGGCCGCGATGGCGGCAAGGAAGCCGGCGCCGCTGCCAACGATGTAGCCGAAGATCACCGCCTTGAAGATGGTCTGCCGCACGTCTGCGGCCAGCACCGGCAGCGAATTGGCGATGCGCACGCCGATGGCGCTTGGCGGCGGCAGCAGAATGAAGGGAATGCCGGCGCCGCGCGTCACCGCCTCCCAGATGATCAGGATCCAGGCGCCGAAGATCGCCGGAATAATCAGCCTCAAAGCGGTCGCCGCCCAGCGCGAGGCCGGGCGAAGCGCGGACAGCACCGTCACGCAGCGCCAGGCCAGGAGCCATGCCGCGGCAAGCAGCAGATAAAACGACGCGCGGGCGGTGCCCTCATTGCCGGTTATGCCGGCGAGCAGCAGCCACGCTGCGCCATGCGCGCCAAGGAAGAGCAACACCACCCCAATTGCCGGCGGGAAATTATCGGCCCCAATTGCCAGGAGCAGCAACAAGAAAATCAAAGCCGCGGTACCGACACCGTAGCCGGGCGCCGCATCGACAAGCGGCCAAAGAAGCAGCGCGCCGGCGAGAAGGACAAGCGAGGCATACCCTTGCCACGAGCGGGGGGTGATCGACGAAAGGCTCAGGAGGGAACTCATGCGGGCCTCCCGCCCATGGCGCGGTCGACGATGCGCCCGGCCATGCCGACCACCATCACCAATAGCGCCGCCACCACCGAGCCGGCCACCAGCGCCGACCAGATGTCGATGGTTTGGCTGTAATAGGCGCCGGCGAGCAGCTTGGCGCCGATGCCGGCGACGGCACCGGTCGGCAGTTCGCCGACGATGGCGCCGACCAGGCTGGCGGCCACCGCCACCTTCATCGAGGTGAACAGGAACGGCACCGACGCCGGCACTCGCAGTTTCCAGAAGGTCTGCGAGGCGCTGGCATTGTAGGTGTGCATCAGGTCGAGATGGGTGATCTCGGGCGAACGCAGGCCCTTGACCATGCCGACCGCCACCGGGAAGAACGACAGATAGGTCGAGATCAGCGCCTTCGGGATCAGGCCGGTGACGCCGATCGCCGCCAGCACGACGATGATCATCGGCGCCACCGCCAGGATCGGAATGGTCTGCGAGGCGATGATCCACGGCATCAGGCTGCGGTCGAGCGTCGCCACATGGACGATGCCGACGGCAATCAGGATGCCGAGCGCCGTGCCGAAAGCGAAGCCGAGCAGCGTCGAGGACAGCGTCACCCAGGCATTGTAGACAAGGCTGCGATTGCTGGTGACCTTGCGCAGAAACGTGTTCTCGAAGAAATTCACCGCCACCTGATGCGGCGCCGGCAGCGTCGGCTTGGGCTGCGACATCGTCTTGCCGATGAACTCCACGATCCCCCGCGTCTCGCCGGCACGGCGGTCGAGATCGCGCTGGAACGGCGCGTTGAGGATGACGGCGAAAACATACCAGACGACCACCACGCCTGCGAGGATCGAGGTCACCGGAACGATCTTGTCGCGAAAGGAGTCCATCAGCGAAGCTTCCCTCCTCTCCCCAACGGGGAGAGGGTGGCCGGAGCCAAGCGGAGGCCGGGTGAGGGGGTAGAAATCTTTCCGTCGAGGCAAGCCAAAATCGTATCAAGGACCGCTCGACGTTCGGCCAGAACTTCATGGTTCCAGAACCGAAGAACGGAATAACCATGGCCATTCAGCCAGGCCGTCCTGGCGGGGTCGGTTGGTGAATCCGCATGCTGGCTGCCATCGAGTTCGACAATCAGACCCTTCTCGCGACAAACGAAATCCGCGATGAAAGGTCCAAGCGGCACTTGCCTCACAAATTTGTAGCCGTTGAGATGACGTCCTCTCAGCTCCCCCCAAAATCGGTACTCAGCCTCGGTTTCGTTGACCCGCAGCTTTCGAGCGCGAGCGGTTGCCCCGGCATTTCTTTTCGTCGGATCTGTCGGCGCCGCCCCCTCACCCGACCTCCGCTTCGCTCCGGCCACCCTCTCCCCGTCGGGGAGAGGAGGGAGCCCATCCCGCCCAATCCTCATAGCTGTGCCCTGCCCTGCGCCGCGTCGCTTCGCTCCTTGCTCCGCCCTAGGATGACGAAGGCATGGGTGGGCCCGCTGGCACCGTCGGGGAGAGGAGAGAGCCCATCCCGCTCAATCCTCATAGCTGTGCCCTGCCCTGAGCCCGTCACGCACCCGCGCCGCGATCGCCAAAAACTCCGGCGTCTCGCGAATGTCGAGCGGCCGCTTTTTCGGCAGCGTCGATTCGATGACATCGCTGACGCGGCCCGGGCGCGGCGACATGACTATGATCCGCGTCGACAGGTAGACCGCCTCGGGAATGGAATGGGTGACGAAGCAGATGGTCTTGTTGGTCCGATCCCAAAGCTCCAGCAGCTGTTCGTTGAGGTGGTCGCGCACGATCTCGTCCAGCGCGCCGAACGGCTCGTCCATCAACAGAAGATCGGCATCGAACGCCAGCGCCCGCGCGATCGAGGCACGCTGCTGCATGCCGCCGGAAAGCTGCCACGGGTATTTCTGCTCGAAGCCGGCCAGGTTGACGAGATCGAGCGTGCGCTTGATGCGCGCCGCCTGCTCTGCCTTCGACAGGCCCATGATCTCCAGCGGCAGCGCCACATTGCGCTCGATCGTGCGCCACGGATAAAGTGCGGCCGCCTGGAAGACATAGCCATAGGCGCGGTTTTCGCGCGCCTGCTCCGGCGTCACGCCATTGACGGAGATGCTTCCCGATGTCGGTTTCTCGAGATCGGCGATGACCCGCAGCAAGGTCGTCTTGCCGCAGCCGGACGGCCCGATGAAGGAGACGAATTCGCCCTTGCCGATGGTCAGGTCGACATCCGACAGCGCCTGCACCGGACCGTCGCTGGTCTGGAAGGTCAGGCCGAGCTTGCTTGCCGAAACGACGGCTGGCGACTGTCCGGTCATAGGCCGCAGCCTGGCTTTTCGCACCGCCGCCGCGCCGGCCGCACTCCCGTTGCTTTTGCCAAAATGCTGCTTTCCACTTATCTTGTCCCACTCGATCGAGAGTTTGCCCGATGTCGTCCAAACCCACCTGCCATCTTATCCCCCCCGAAGGCTCTTATGAAGGCAAGCAGGGATTGAGTTATTTCACCGGCATCGCCGCCGAGACGGTCGGCTCTACCGGCATCTGCATGCACCTGCTCACCATGCCGCCCGGTGCCCGCGCCAAGGCGCATATGCACGAAAGCCATGAGACGGCGATCTATGTGCTCTCCGGCGAGGTCCATACCTGGTATGGCGATCGGCTCGAGCAGCAGACCGTGGCCAAGGCCGGCGACCTCTTCTACATTCCCGCCGGCGTGCCGCATCTGCCGGCCAATCTGAGCGACAGCCCGGCCTCGGCGGTCATCGCCCGCACCGATCCCAACGAACAGGAAAGCGTCGTGCTGCTGCCGCAACTGGATGGGCTGCTCGCCTGAGGCCGGCTTCAGTGCAATCGCTTCAGGTTTGCGCTGCCCCTGAGGGGCGGCGCCGACTTCGACAAACCCGCGCAAGCTCACACCCCGGTCGCCGGAATGCCTGATCGTTCCACCTTGCGCGGCGCGGAAATTTCCTTCCAGGTCGACAGCGCCCGGTTGACCGCGGCATTCGGCTCGCGAGCGACGAACTCGCCATGGCCGGGCTTCGCCTTGACCTCGTTCTCCTGGATCGACAATTCGCCGCGCGAAAAGACGAAGCGCGGCAGGCCTGTCACCTCGAAACCTTCGAAGACGTTGTAGTCGATCACCGACTGCTGCTTCTTGGAGGTGATCGTCTTCTTGCGCTTCGGGTCCCAGACGAGGATGTCGGCGTCGGCGCCTTCGACGATGGCGCCCTTCTTCGGATACATGTTGAGGATTTTGGCGATGTTGGTCGAGGTCACCGCGACGAATTCGTTCATCGTGAGCCGGCCGGTGTTGACGCCCGTCGTCCACAGCACCGGCAAGCGGTCCTCAAGCCCGCCGGTGCCGTTCGGGATCTTGGTGAAATCGCCGACACCGTTGCGCTTCTGGCTGGTGGTGAAGGCGCAATGGTCGGTCGCCACCACTTGCAGCGATCCGGCCTGCAGGCCGGCCCACAGCGAATCCTGGTGCAGTTTGTTGCGGAACGGCGGGCTCATCACGCGGCGCGCCGCATGGTCCCAGTCCTTGTTGAAATATTCGCTCTCGTCGAGCGTCAGATGCTGGATCAGCGGCTCGCCGAACACCCGCATGCCCTTCTGCCGCGCCCGGCGAATGGCTTCGTGCGCCTGCTCGCAGGAGACATGCACGACATAGAGCGGCACGCCGGCCACGTCGGCGATCATGATGGCGCGGTTGGTCGCCTCGCCTTCCACTTCCGGCGGCCGCGAATAAGCGTGCCCTTCGGGGCCGTTATTGCCGGCGGCTAGCAGCTTCTGCGACAGCGCCGCCACCACGTCGCCATTCTCGGCATGGACCAGCGGCAGCGCGCCAAGGTCGGCGCAGCGCTGGAACGACGAATACATCTCGTCGTCGTCGACCATCAGCGCGCCCTTGTAGGCCATGAAGTGCTTGAACGAGGTGATGCCCTTGTCGACGACGGTGGCCATCTCGTCGAACACCTGCTTGCCCCACCAGGTGATCGCCATGTGGAAGGAATAGTCGCAGGAGGCTTTCGAGGTCTTGTTGTCCCACATCTGCAAGGCCTCAAGCAGCGACTGCTGCGGCGCCGGCAGACAGAAATCGACAACCATGGTGGTGCCGCCGGCAAGCGCGGCGCGGGTGCCGCTCTCGAAATCGTCGGCCGAATAGGTGCCCATGAACGGCATTTCGAGATGGGTGTGCGGATCGATGCCGCCCGGCATCACGTAGCAGCCGGTGGCGTCGAACTCGTGATCGCCATGCAGGTCCGGCCCGATGGCGATGATCTTGCCGTGCTTGAACAGCACGTCGGCCTTCCAGCTTCGATCGGCGGTGACGATGGTGCCGTTCTTGATGACTTTGGACATTTTTTTGTTCCCTTGTTCTCTTCGCGCTTCTTGGTGAGCGACGTTCGGAATCTTGGTTTCTAGCTCACCCCACGATAACAGCTGTCTCCACCACCGCGTGGAACAGCACATCGGCGCCGGCCGCCGCCCATTCCTTGGTGATTTCCTCGGCCTCGTTGTGGCTGAGCCCGTCGACGCAGGGGCACATCACCATTGCCGTCGGCGCGACGCGGTTGATCCAGCAGGCGTCGTGGCCGGCGCCGGAGACGATGTTGCGATGCGTATAACCCAAGCGCTCGGCCGCATCCCGCACTGCCTTGACGCAGCCCGGATCGAAAGTCACCGGATCGAAATGGCCGACCTGGTCGATTTGATATTTGATGTCGAGCGCTTCGCAGATCGTGTCGATGCCTTCGCGGATGCGCCCGTCCATGGCGTCGAGCACTTCCTTTTCCGGTGAGCGGATGTCGATGGTGAACATGGTGCGGCCGGCGATGATGTTGCGCGAGTTCGGATAGACCTCCATGTGGCCGACCGCGCCGACGGCGTCGGGCTGGTAGTCCATGGCGATCTCGTGCACCAGTTCGATCACCCGCGCCATGCCGAGCCCAGCATTGCGGCGCTTCGGCATCGGCGTCGAGCCGGTATGCGCCTCCTTGCCGGTCAGCGTCACCTGCAGCCATTTCAATCCCTGGCCATGGGTGACGACGCCGATGTCGATGCCCTCGTCCTCGAGGATCGGGCCCTGCTCGATATGCAGCTCGAAGAAGGCGTGGATCTTGCGCTCACCGACTTTCTCGCTGCCTTTCCAGCCGATGCGTTCGAGCTCCTCGCCGAACTTCTTGCCGTCCTTGTCGACATGTTCGTAGACGTCGGCTTGGTCGAGGACGCCGGCGAACACGCCGGATGCCATCATCGCCGGCGCAAAGCGCGCGCCTTCCTCGTTGGTCCAGTTGGTGACGACGATCGGATGTTTTGTCTTGATGCCGAGCTCGTTGAGCGAGCGTACGATCTCAAGGCCGCCAAGAACGCCGAGCACGCCGTCATACTTGCCGCCGGTCGGCTGGCTGTCGAGATGGCTGCCGACATAGACCGGCGGCAGATCGGGGTCGGTGCCCTCGCGGCGGGCAAACATCGTGCCCATCTCGTCGAGGCCCATTTCAAGTCCAGCCGCCTCGCACCAGCGCTTGAACAGCTGCCGCCCCTCGCCGTCCGCGTCGGTCAACGTCTGGCGATTGTTGCCGCCGGCAACGCCGGGGCCGATCTTCGCCATCTCCATTATCGAATCCCACAAACGGTCTGAATTGATTCGCAGATTCTCGCCCGGAGCGGCCATTTCTAAAACCTCATCGATTGCGCAGCGTCCCCCAGGGAAAGCTGCGCCGCGTTTCTCAATCCACCGCCCTCAGCACTTCACGCACATGGTCGATCAATTCGTTGATCTGGCCCTTGGTGATGATCAGCGGCGGCGACAGCGCGATGATGTCGCCGGTGGTGCGGATCAGCGCGCCGCGCTCGAACGCTTTCACAAAAGCCGAGAAGGCACGCTTGGTCGGACTGCCGGGAATCGGCGCCAGCTCGATCGCACCGATCAGGCCGATGTTTCTGATGTCGATGACGTTCGGCTCGCCCTTCAGCGAATGCAGCGCGTCTTCCCAATACGGCGCCAGTTCCTGGCCGCGGGTGAGCAGGCCCTCTTCCTTATAGGTATCGAGCGTGCCCAGCGCCGCCGCACAGGCGATCGGATTGCCCGAATAGGTGTAGCCGTGGAAGAACTCGATCATATGCTCGGGGCCGGTCATGAAGGCGTCGTGGATTTCCTTCTTGACGAACACCGCGCCCATCGGGATGACGCCGTTGGAGACGCCCTTGGCGGTGGTCATGATGTCGGGCGTGACGCCGAAATAGTCGGCGGCAAACGGCGTGCCGAGACGGCCGAAGCCGGTGATGACCTCGTCGAAGATCAAAAGGATTCCGTGCTTGGTGCAAATCTCGCGCAGCCTCTCGAGATAGCCCTTCGGCGGCAGGATGACGCCGGTGGAACCCGCCACCGGCTCGACGATGACGGCCGCGATGGTCGAGGCGTCGTGCAGCGCGACGATGCGCTCCAACTCGTTGGCCAGTTCCGCGCCATGCTCGGGCACGCCCTTGGTGAACGAATTCTTCTCCGGCAGGTGGGTGTGCGGCATGTGGTCGACGCCGCCGAGCAGCGTGCCGAACATCTTGCGGTTGGTGACGATGCCGCCGACCGAGATGCCGCCGAAATTGACGCCGTGATAGCCGCGCTCGCGGCCGATCAGGCGGGTGCGCGAGCCCTCGCCTCTGGCGCGGTGATAGGCGATCGCCATCTTCAGCGCGGTCTCGACCGATTCCGATCCGGAATTGGTGAAGAACACGTGGTCCATGCCCTCCGGCGCCAGGTCGACCAAACGGTTCGCCAGTTCGAAGACGATCGGGTGACCCATCTGGAACGCCGGCGCATAGTCGAGCTCTGCGGCCTGGCTCTGGATCGCCTCGGTGATCTTCGGCCGGCAGTGGCCGGCATTGACGCACCACAGGCCGGCGGTGCCGTCTAAAACCGTGCGGCCGTCGCTCGTCGTGTAATGCATGTCCTTGGCGGACACCATCATGCGCGGCGCCTGCTTGAACTGCCGGTTTGCCGTGAACGGCATCCAGAATGCGCTGAGATCGTTCGGCGTGACTTTCAGCCGGTTGGACATGACCAAGACTTCCCCTTGTAACCTGTTTCGGTGCGGCTAACGCTTGGTCTTCCCGACACTTGGTCTCTGCTGCGTTTTCGTGCTACGCAAATTTTGACCGATTGGACAAACGTTAGCACCGCCCTGTCGGCGGTCAAGGGATTACTAGCGGAAATGCGGCAGCTGAGGCGCGCTCCACAGGCCGGAGAAAAACTGGTCCAGAGAATTGGTCCAGATGGCTCTCCAAGCCATGGTATGCCGCGGTGACGGCCGACATGGAAATTCCGGCCCCTCGCCGTACCCGCATCCAGCAGGAAAAGCGCGAGCTGATCCTGGAGGCGGCGCTCGAGGTGTTCTCGACCAGCGGCTTTCGCGGCTCGACCATCGACCAGATCGCCGAAGCCGCCGGCATGTCGAAGCCGAACCTGCTCTACTATTTCCGCCGCAAGGAGGACATCCACGAGACGCTGATGCAGCGGCTTCTCGACACCTGGCTGGCGCCGCTGCGCGAACTCGACGACATCGGCGATCCCTTGACCGAATTGCGCAGCTATATCAGGCGCAAGCTCGAAATGGCGCGCGATTTCCCCAGGGAAAGCCGCCTGTTCGCCAACGAGATCCTGCAGGGCGCGCCGCGCATCATGCCGATGCTGGAAGGCGAGCTGAAGACGCTGGTCGACGAGAAGGCCGCCGTCATCAAGGGCTGGATGCGCGCCGGCAAGATCGCGCCCACCGACCCCTGGCACCTGATCTTCTCGATCTGGGCGACGACGCAGCACTATGCCGATTTCGACGTTCAGGTCCGCGCCGTGCTCGGCCCCGACCGCGGCGGCGACGGCCGCTTCGAGGATGCTGCAAGGTTTCTCGAACAATTGTTCATCGACGGGCTGAAGCCGAAGAGCTGAAGCTTCAGCAATTGGTTTGACAGATTGAGACCGTTTGCCAGAGGCTGCGGCGGCTGCCTCCGCGAGGCGGCCACCGAACCTTCAAAGCGGCTGCGCCGCCAGCGCCAGGAAACCTCCAGTAAGCGCCACGTTGCCGACAAAGCCGTTGATGCGCGACGCGCGCTCGGGGCCCTGATGATCCCAGAAATTGTGGAACATCGGCGTGGCCACCATCAGGAACAGCACCAGGCACAGAGCCGCGGCAGCGGTCCAGACACCTGATATCACCAGCGCTCCGGAAACGATTTGCAGGACGATCCCCAGCCACAGCATCAGCCGCGCCTGCGGCACGCCTCGCGTCGTCATCAGCTGGGTCAGGAAGCCTGCATTCTGGATGTTGCGCAGGCCGGCAAAGACAAAGGCGCCGCCAAGCAGCAGGCGTGCGGCAACCAGAATCTCATTCTCAAAATTCGACAACATGGTCTTGATCCCAAAGCAAAAAGAGACGCGCGGGGCGTTAAGGCCGCGCATCCAGTTTCGTCTGCTCAGGCGGCCTTGGCCGCCGCTGCCGGATGAATGGCGTGGAAGGGAACGCAGAGCCAGTTCCAGGTGTTGATCATGCCGATCGCGACGGACAGCTTGACCAATTCCTCTTCCGAGAAGTGTTCAAGCGTGCGAGCATAGAGATCGTCCGGCACGCCGCTGTCGGCGATCTTCGTCACCACTTCGGTCCAGGCGAAGGCAGCACGTTCGCGCTCGGAAAACAGCGGCGATTCCTTCCAGGCGGAGACGAGATAGAGCCGCTGCTCGGTCTCGCCATCTCGGCGCGCCTCGCGGCTGTGCATCTCGACGCAGTACGAACAGCCATTGATCTGCGACGCCCGCAGCTTGATCAGATGCAGCAGGCCTTCCTCGAGCCCGCACTCGTCGACCGCCTTGTTGAGCGCCGATACCGCTTTCATGATTTCCGGCGCCGCGCCGAAGAATTGCAGCCTCTGCTTCATTCTCTTTCCCTTCACGCTTGCTTGGTTGAACTGGATTTCTGCGGTCGTTGATGACGCTCGACAAAGGCGCAGTTGGCGGCGACTGAACGGGGATCGGCATCGCTCACGTATTCCGCAACGATGTCGGACAGCCGGGACTCGGCAAGAGCGGCGCGATAGGCGCGCTCGGCCTTCAGCATCGCGACGCTGATGCCGCAGGGTTTGACATAGGCCGAGGCATCGAGCCTGGCCGGCCCGCGCTGACGGATTTCGCCGCAACGGAAGGCCGGTTCGCGTCCTTCGACGGCGAGCACGATGTCGAGCAGCGTTATGCGCTCCGCCGGCCGCGCCAGCCGGAAACCGCCCGATGGCCCGGGCACCGATTCCAGGATGCCCGACGCCGTGAGCGCGTTGAGATGCTTGAGCAGATAGCTTGGCGACAGGCCGAACGCTTCCGCCATGGCAGCACCCGGCATGGTCGACGCGCCTTCCACGCCGGCAAGCATGGCGGCGCAGTGGATGGCCGCTTCAACGCCCTCGCCCAGCTTCATTTTTCTGAATCCCAATTCATGGATATATCTTATCATGGATAATTTTTATCCGCAATAGGAATATCCGGGCCTACGGTTCCTTTTCAAAGGGTTGCGCTGCCCCTCATTGCCCTGCCGGGCATTTCTCCCCGTATAGTGACGGGGAGAAAGACGCTATCACCGATGATTTCGCCAATTGTCGGCGGTGCAAAAAGGGCGGCGAGGTTGCGGCAATCCCCCTTCTCCCCGTCACGATACGGGGAGAAGGTGCCGGCAGGCGGATGAGGGGCAGCGCCAACCTCGACAATTCAACCGGACGAAACCGATCTGGCGCTTCGACCAAACTTACTCCGCGGCCACCTTGGCCATCGGGTTGTTTGGATGCGTCGTCCAGTTGGCGTAGACCGGCGACACCGGTCTGCCGGTGCGCTGGTCGATGACGCCGGCCGCCAGCGGCTCCATGGTGATGCAGTTCTCGACAGGGCAGACATTGACGCAGAGGTTGCAGCCGACGCATTCGGCCTCGATCACCTCGAAATGCCGCTTGCCGTCAACCATGCTGGTGATCGCCTGGTGCGAAGTGTCCTCGCAGGCGATGTGGCAGCGGCCGCATTTGATGCACGCCTCCTGGTCGATATGCGCCTTGGCGACGTAATTGAGGTTGAGATATTGCCAGTCGGTGACGTTGGGCGTGGCGCGGCCGACGATGTCGTCGAGCGAGGCATGGCCCTTCTCGTCCATCCAGTTTTCGAGACCGGCGATCATCTCCTGCACGATCTTGAAGCCATAGGTCATCGCCGCCGTGCACACCTGCACATTGCCGGCACCGAGCGCCATGAATTCGGCAGCGTCGCGCCAGGTGGTGATGCCGCCGATGCCGGAGGTCGGCAGGCCGTGCGTTTCCGGATCGCGGGCGATCTCGGCGACCATGTTCATGGCGATCGGCTTCACCGCCGGGCCGCAATAGCCGCCATGCGAACCCTTGCCGTCAATCGTCGGCTCCGGTGCGAAACTGTCGAGATTGACGCCGGTGATCGAATTGATGGTGTTGATCAGCGACACCGCGTCGGTGCCGCCGGCAAGGGCGGCACGCGCCGGCTTGCGTATATCGGTGATATTCGGCGTCAGCTTGGTGATGACAGGCATGCGGGTGTTGGCCTTGCACCAGCGCACCACCATTTCGATGTATTCCGGGACCTGGCCGACGGCGGCGCCCATGCCGCGTTCCGACATGCCGTGCGGGCAGCCGAAATTGAGCTCGATGCCGTCGGCCCCGGTCTCCTCGACCACCGGCAGGATCGCCTTCCACGCACGCTCCTCGCAAGGCACCATCAGCGAGACGACGATGGCGCGCTCGGGCCAGTCCATCTTGACCTGCTTGATCTCGCGCAGATTGGTCTGCAAGTCGCGGTCGGTGATCAGCTCGATGTTGTTCAAGCCGAGCAGGCGGCGATCGGCGCCCCAGATCGCGCCATAGCGCGGGCCGTTGACATTGACCACCGGCGGCCCCTCTTCGCCGAGCGTCTTCCAGACAACGCCGCCCCAGCCCGCCCTAAAGGCGCGGATGACATTGTAGGCCTTGTCGGTCGGCGGCGCCGAGGCCAGCCAGAACGGATTCGGCGATTTGATGCCGACGAAATTGTTTCTGATATCTGCCATGCTCATGCCCTCCCGTTCGAGGTCAGTGCCCGGTGGATCGATTCGGCCGCGTCGCGCCCCTGCGCGACTGCCGAGACGGTGAGGTCGTCGCCGCCATAGATGCAGTCGCCGCCGGCCCAGACGTTTGGCAGCGAGGTGCGGCCTTCGGCGTCGACCTTGATGCGGCCGGCTTCCAGCGCCAGCAAGGCGCCGCTGCCGTTGAGCGCAGCCGGGACAAAGCTCTGGCCGATCGCCTTGAACACCTGGTCGGCAGTGAGCGTCAGCCGCTCGCCGGTGCCGACGAGCCTGTCGCCTTCCATCGCCGTATATTCGAGTTCGATGCCCGACACCTTGCCGCCTTCGGCAATGACCCGCTTCGGCTGCAGCCAGTGACGGATGATGACGCCGTTGGCGGCGGCCAGGTCCTGCTCGAATTCGGAAGCGTTCATGTGCTCCTGACCGCGCCGGTAGCAGATCGTCACCTCTTCGGCGCCTAGCAGCTTTGATTGCACCGCCGCGTCGATCGCCGTCATGCCGCCGCCGATGACGACAACGCGCCGGCCGACCGGCAGGCTGGCAAGATCGCTGGCCTGGCGAAGCTCGGCAATGAACTCCACCGCATTGGTGACGCCTTGCGCGTCCTCGCCGTCGGCGCGCAGCGCGTTGACGCCGCCAAGTCCCATGCCGAGGAACACTGCATCGTAATTCCTGGTCAGGTCCGACAGCTGGTAATCGCGGCCAAGCGCCTTGCCGTTCTGGATGTCGATGCCGCCGATCGAAATGACATAATCGACCTCGGCCTGGGCAAAATTGTCGATGCTCTTGTAAGCGGCGATGCCGTATTCATTGAGACCGCCGGCTTTCGGGCGCGCCTCGAGGATGGTCACGTCGTGACCGTGGCGGGCGAGCCGATGGGCGGCGGCAAGCCCGGCCGGTCCGGCGCCGACCACGGCGACCGTCTTGCCGGTCGGAGCGGCGCGCGCATAGAACTGCTTGTTCTCAGCCATCGCGACATCGGTGGCATAACGCTGCAGGCGGCCGATCTGCACCGGCTTGCCTTCAGCCACTTCGCGCACGCAGACCTCTTCGCACAGCGTCTCGGTCGGGCAGACGCGGGCGCACATGCCGCCCAAAATGTTCTGGTCGAAAATCGTCCTGGCCGAGCCGATCGGATTGCCGGTCGAGATCTGGCGGATGAACAGCGGGATGTCGATCGAGGTCGGGCATGCGTTCATGCACGGCGCATCGTAGCAGAAATAGCAGCGATCGGACTCGACCAGCGCCTCGTGATGATCGAGCGGCGGATGCAGGTCGGAAAAATTGTCGGCATATTGCTCGGGCGAAAGCCGCCCGCCGGCAATGCCCTGCTTGAAATGACCAGTCGCCATTCCGCTTCCCCATTCCTTGTTGTTTTGCGGAAGGCTATCACGTTTTGTTTTTTTATCAATTGGTCAATTTTCGACGCAAGCCGCTGAAAAGCCACGACAAAACATGATATCAATACTCATGTTTTCTATATTGGCCTTGGCTGTCGGAATTCCGTCGCGAAGATCGTCCTAGATGGATCACGCATGATCGATGACTGGAAACCCAAGGAGCACGACAATGCCAAACTCCCCGATGTCCTTCTTCTGGTACGAGCTGATGACCACCGATCTCGACGCTGCCGAAGCGTTCTACACCGATGTGGTGGGCTGGAAGGCGCAGCCCTTCGACGGCGCGCCCGGCATGCCGCGCTATATCGTGATGAATGTCGGCCAGCGCGGCGTTGCCGGGCTGATGACGCAGCCGGACGAAGTGCGCAAGACGGGCATGCCGCCAGCCTGGGTCGGTTACATCCATACCGGGGATGTCGATGCTTCCACGAAATCGCTGAAGGGGGCCGGCGGTGCGGTTCACCGCAAACCCGATGACATTCCGGGCGTTGGCCGCTATGCCGTCGTCGCCGATCCGCAAGGCGCGGTGTTCAACCTCCTGCAGCCGATTGGCTCTGACCAGCCGCCGTTGCCGGCTACCACTCCCGGCAATATCGGCTGGCATGAACTCTACACGACCGACTGGCACGCCGCGTTCGATTTCTATGCCGGGCAATTCGGCTGGACCAAGGGCGACGCCATGGATATGGGGCCGATGGGCACCTACCAGCTGTTTGCCGCCGGCGGCGAACCTGTCGGCGGCATGATGAACAAGCCCGAGCAGGTTCCGGTGCCGGTCTGGCAGTTCTATTTCAATGTCCCCGCAATCGACGCGGCGGCCAAGCGTGTCACCGATGATGGCGGCACGATCCTGATGGGACCGATGGAGGTTCCCGGCGGCGGCTGGATCGTGATGTGCACGGACCCACAGGGTGCTCATTTCGCGCTGACGGCGCCGGTGCGGTAGCTGGGCGTACGGTTTGTTTCGCGGTTGGCGTTCCTTCGCCCCCTCTGTCCTGCCGACAGAGGGGGCGCTGTCCGGGCGCTGTCCCGCCGACCCCGCGCAGTGGCGGCGCCATCACCCTCGCAGCCGCTCGAGATTCGCGTCGAACAGCGGCGTCGGCTGCACCCGTGCGGTGTAGCGCTTGCCCAGGAGCTCGATCTCGAAACCATCGGCCTCGTCGGCGATCTCCTTCGGCACATAGCCCAGGGCCACGGACGTCTTCGAATGATGTGCGTAGCCGCCTGACGTGACCCAGCCGCGCACGGCGCCGTCGAACCAGATCGGCTCGTCGCCGATGACGTCGGCGTCTGCAGCATCGACGACAAAGGCGCGCAGCCGCAGCTTGCCGCCTTGCTGGCGCTCGGCCAGTGCCGCCTGCTTGCCGATGAAATCGGTTTCTTTCCCGTAGGCGACGAAACGGTCGAGCCCGGCCTCCAGCGGACCGTAGATCGGCCGGTATTCGCGCGCCCACGAGCCGTAATTCTTCTCCAGCCGCAGCGCGTTGAGCGCACGCGCGCCGAACAGGCCGATGCCGAAGTGTTCGCCGGCCGCCATCAGGGTCTGGTACGCGGCACGCTGATATTCCGGCGCCACCCAGATCTCGTAGCCGAGATCGCCGGTGTAGCTGACGCGGCCGACCAGGCACGGCGCCATGCCGAGATCCATCCTGGCCGTCGCCATGAACGGAAACGCCGCATTCGACACATCCGCCCGGGTGACTTTTGCCAACACGTCCCGCGCCCTCGGACCGGCAATCGACAGGCCCGTCAGTCTCGCCCCCAGCGCCTCGATATGGACCGAGCCATCTTGCGGCAGATGCGCCTCGAACCAGCGCATGTGATACTGCTCGGCAATGCCGGAACCGGCGAGGAACCAGCCCTCCCCGCTGGAATTGCCGCTGCCGAGATTGGCCAGCGAAAAGTCGCCGATCAGCCTGCCGTCTTGCTTCAGCATCGGAGTCAGCGTCATGCGGCCGGGCTTTGGCAGCTTGCAGGCAAGCAGGCGGTCGAGCCAGGCCGCCGCGCCCGCGCCCGTCACCCTGTATTTGGCGAAGGACGAGATTTCCGACAGGCCGACACTTGTCCGCACCGTCCTCACCTCTTTTGCGACATGCTCGAAATCGCTCGAGCGCCGCCACGAGAACTCGTCCCTGACGCCTTCGGGCGCATACCACAACGACACTTCCAGCCCATAGGCCACGCCCCACTGCGCGCCCTTCGCCGACAAAAGGTCGTAGACCGGCGTGGTCTTGAGCGGCCGCCCGGCAGGCAGTTCCTCATTGGGGAAGCGGATGGAAAAACGCCGCGAATAATTCTCGCGCACCTTGGCGTTGGTGTAGGCCATCGTTGCCCAGTCGCCGTAGCGAGAGACGTCCATCGCCCAGATGTCGGCGCCGGGATCGCCCTCGATCATCCAGTTCGACAGCGCCAGGCCAACACCGCCGCCCTGCGAAAAGCCGGCCATGACGCCGCAGGCGACCCAGAAGCCAGGCAGGCCGCGCACCGGCCCGACCAACGGGTTGCCGTCGGGCGCGAAGGTGAAGGGGCCGTTGATGATCTGCTTGATTCCGGTGTTCTGGAAGGCCGGGAAATGCCGAAACCCGACTTCCAATGACGGCGCGATGCGGTCGATGTCGGGCTCGAGAAGCTCGTGGCCGAAATTCCACGGTGTCTGGAGCTCGGACCATGGCTTGTTGGCCTTCTCATAGGTGCCCATCAGCATGCCGCCGCGCTCCTGGCGCAGATAGAGCTCGCCGTCGAAATCGACCGCGTGGATGATCTCCGTGCCGGTCTTCTGGTTCCAGGCGGCGACCTCCGGCATGTCCTCGGTGATCAGGTACATGTGCTCCATGGCCAGCACCGGCAGTTCGAGGCCCACCATGCGGCCGACCTCGCGCGCCCACAGGCCGCCGGCGTTGACGACATGCTCGGCCACCACCTCGCCCTTGTTGGTGATGATCCGCCACAACCCGTCGGCGCGGCGCACGATATCCTCGACCTTGGTGAAGCGCTCGACCTCGGCGCCAAGTTTTCTGGCCGCCTTGGCATAGGCGTGGGTGACGCCGGACGGGTCGAGATGACCGTCCTCCTTGTTGCGCACCGCGCCGACGAACTGTTTCGGGTCGAGCAGCGGCATCAACTCGGCCGCCTCATCAGGCGAGATCTCCTCGAGGTCGATGCCGAGATAGCGGCCCTTGGCGACAACGCCGCGCAGCCAGTCGAGCCGCGCCTCGGTCGCCGCCAAAAGCACGCCACCGGTCAGATGCACGCCGGTCGCCTGGCCGGACAGCTCCTCGATCTCCTTGTAGAGCGAGATCGTGTATTTCTGCAGCTTGGCGACGTTGGGATCGCCATTGATCGTGTGCATGCCGCCGGCCGCGTGCCAGGTCGAGCCGGAAGTCAGCTCGTCGCGCTCCAGAAGCACAATGTCGGTCCAGCCGTGACGGGCGAGATGGAACAGCACGGAACAGCCGACGACGCCTCCGCCAATGACCACGACCTTCGCATGCGATTTCATGGGTTTTTCTCATATTTCAGGGAGTTGGAGGGGTGAGATGAATCGGGGCGGGAGGAGCCAAGCCACCCCCCCTCTGGCCTACCGGCCATCTCCTCCTCAAGGTCCCCCCAAGGGGGGAGATTGGCAGTTTCAACGCCGCCGCGCTCTTTTCAACGGTGGTGATTGGCGAAGGAGAACGTGACAGCCAATCTCCCCCCTTGAGGGGGAGATGTCCGGCAGGACAGAGGGGGGTACACGAGCGCAAGCCTTCGACCATCACGGCTCGCCCTGCCCGATCGCTTCCTTGCGCCTGGCCACATACGCCTCCAGCGCTTCGCGCACCGCAATATCCATCGTCAGCTCGACATGATCTTCCAGCGCCTTCTTCCACAGCCGCGTCGCCCGCGCCGTGGTGTCTAGGCCGCCGGCCTCCTGCCAGGCCTCGTAGTTCTGCCAATTCGAGAGCATCGGCTGGTAGAAGGCGGTTGCATAGCGCTCCAGCGTGTGCGGCTCGCCGAAGAAATGGCCGCCGGTCGGCACCGCACCCAGCGCCTCGACGGCGAGTTCCGCCTCGTTGACTTCGATCGGGCGCAAAAACTCCATCATGTGCTGGATCATCTCGACATCGATGATGAACTTTTCGAACGACGCGGTCAGCCCGCCCTCCTGCCAGCCGGCTGCGTGGTAGACGAGATTGCCGTGGCCGAGCACCGCACCCCACAGCGCCATCAGCGTCTCATAGGCGCCTTGCGCGTCGGCGGCGTTGGAGGCCGAGCCCGGCGTCGTCCGGTAGGGCAGTCCATAGCGCCGCGCCAATTGCCCGGAGGCGATGTTGGCCTTGGTGTTCTCCGGCGTGCCAAAGGCCGGCGCACCGGACTTCATGTCGACATTGGAGGTGAAGGCGCCATACATGACCGGGGCGCCGGGGCGGACAAGCTGCGTCAAGACCACGCCGAACAGCGCCTCGGCGTTCTGTTGCGCCAGCGCGCCGGCAAGCGTCACCGGGCTCATCGCCCCCATCAGCGTGAACGGCGTCACCGCAACCGACTGGCCGAACTCGGCCATGGTCATCAGCCCTTCGGCCATCATCTCGTCGAAGCGGCGCGGCGAGTTGACCGAGATGATGGTGGTGACGCCGGGATCGTCGCGCATTTGGTCGAGGCTCAAGCCCCGCGAAATCGCCATCATTTCGACGCCGTCCAGCGCCCTGCCGCGGCCGACCGCCGAGACGTGAAAACTCTTGTCGGTCAGCGTCAGATTGGCGAAATAGGTGTCGAGGTGGCGTGAATTGGCCGGCAGTTCCACCGGTGCGCAGACCTGATTGCCGAGCATGTGGATGCAGTTGAAATGCTGCGCCAGCCGGGTGAGGTCGCAATAGTCGCGCAAATTGCCGGCGCGCCGGCCGCGTTCCATGTCATGCACGTTCGGCGGTCCGGCGACGAGCGTAAAATTGATCGTGTTGCCGCCGAGATGGACTGTGTGGGCCGGGTTGCGCGGCGTCAGCGTATAGCTGGACCGCGTCGTCTTCAGTGCCTCGTCGACCATGCCGCGGTCGATGCGGACAGTCATCGACGCATGATCGACCTTGGCGCCGGCCTTCTCGAACAGCGAAAGCGCCCGCGGGCTCATCACCTCGATGCCGAAATTCTCCAGAATGTGCATCGACGCCTGGTGGATCGCCTCGATCTGATCGGCCGAGAGCATCGCCATCGGCGGATAGGGATTTGTCACGCGGCGCAACGGCAGTTGCGGGATGGCGGCCGGTCCCCTGTTGCTGGTTCGCTCGGCGCCGCGCTTGCGTCTCGGTTCGGTCATGCGGCGCATCAAAGCGCCGGCACGACGATCGGGCTGTCAGAAATCCGCCACCTGCGGGCGCGATTTTAGCCAAGGCGGCATTTTGGGATTTTCGGTGCCGACAAAAGCGACGGAAAACGTCGGAATATCTATCCTCGCTGTGTCCCGGCCAATGCGGCCGATCAGCCGTTAAGGAACGCTGCAAGATTCCCTTTATGATTCCAGCCTAATCCTCTTCCAATGGGTAGGTCGAGTTTTAGCAAAATTGTAGCCGTTACCGTGCTGCTGGCGCTGTCGGCCTGCGCGACGCCGCCGAGCCATATCAACAATGTCTGCGCCGTCTTCGACCAGAATGACGGCTGGTTCGACAACTGGCAGGCGGCGGCCGAACGCGCCGAACGGAAGCACGGCGTGCCGGTTCCCGTGCTGATGGCGACGGTGCGCAAGGAATCCGGCTTCAAGAGCAACGCCAGGCCGCCGCGCAAGAAACTGCTCGGCTTCATTCCCTGGAAACGTGCCTCCAGCGCCACCGGCTTCTCGCAGGCGCTTGACGGCACCTGGGCGCAATATCAGAGCGAGACCGGCAGTTGGGCGGCGCGCCGCACCAGCTTCGCCGATGCCGTCGATTTCGTCGGCTGGTATCATTCCAAGACATCAGACACGCTCGGCGTCGCCCGCAACGACACCTACAATCTCTATCTGGCCTATTATCTCGGCTGGACGGCCTATGGCCGCGGCAACCGCGGCGATGCCGGCGTGCAGCGCTATGCGCGGGCCACGGAGCAGATGGCTCGGGACTACGCCGCGCAGCTACGCCAATGCGCGCGTTGATGGCGCCACGGATCTAATCGTCCGTCAGCTTCGGCCTCTTGCCGTGCGGACGCTGCGGCGGAGCGCCGGCAAAGCCCGGACCGATGCCTTGCGGCGCGTCGTCGGGCACGCCTTCATTGGCGGCATGCTCCTTGTCGAACTTGATCACCGGCTCCATTTTCGCCAGCACGTCGTCGGCAAGCCAGCACAGGCTCATATGACCGTCGCCGAGATGCTTGACCGGCGGCACCTGCGTCTCGCAAAGATTGTCCGGCACCAGCTTCTTGTAGCCGCAGCGGGTCTGGAACGGGCAGCCGGTTGGCGGGTTCATCGCCGACGGGATGTCGCCCTCCAGCACGATGTGCTTCTTGATCACGCTGGTATCGGCGATCGGGATCGCCGACAGCAGCGCCTCGGTATAGGGATGATAGGGCGGCGAAAAGATCTGGTCGGTCGTGCCCTGCTCGACGATATAGCCGAGATACATGACGACGACGCGGTCGGCGATGTAGCGCACCACCGACAGGTCGTGGCTGATGAACAGCATCGTCGTCTTGTTCTTGCGCTGGATGTCCATCAACAGTTCGGTCACCGCCGCCTGCACCGACACGTCGAGCGCCGAGACTGGCTCGTCGGCCACCACCACCTTGGCATCGCCGGCAAAAGCCCGCGCCACGCCGATGCGCTGCTTCTGGCCGCCTGAAAGCTGGCGCGGCTTGCGGGACTCGAACGCCCGCGGCAGCTTCACCAGGTCGAGCAGTTCCAGCATGCGCTTGCGGCGATCGGCAACGGTGTTGCCGACATTGAATTTTTCCAGCGTGCGGATGATCTGCGAGCCGACCGTATGGCTGGGATTGAGCGTGTCGAACGGATTCTGGAACACCATCTGGATCGACGACACCGTCTCGACGCTGCGGTTCTCGACCCCGATCGACTGGATCTGCTGGTTGCCGAGCGTCACGCTGCCGGAGCTTGCCGTCTCCAGTCCGAGCAGCACCTTGGCCAGCGTCGACTTTCCGCAGCCGGACTCGCCGACGATGGCGACGGTCTCGGATTCGCGCGCCATGAAGGAGATCGTCTCATTGGCCTTGACGACGCGGCCCTCGCTCGAGCCGAACACCTCGCTGCCGCCGACCTTGTAGTACTTTTTGAGATCCTCGATCTTGAGCACCGGCGCGCCGGGCTCGACGCGCTCGTTGACCTTCTTGGCGCCGGGCGGCAGCGCTTCCCAGTCGATCTCGTTGAAGCGCACGCAGCGCGAAAAATGGCCTTCATGGCCGTCGACCGCGATCATCGGGATTTCTGCGGCGTTGCAGACGCCCTCGACGAAATGGTGGCAGCGGGGGCCGAAATTGCAGCCCTTCGGCCGCTCGTGCGGCAGCGGCAATTGCCCCGGGATGGAGATCAGAGGCCGCGAATTCTTGTCGGCGCCGGGCAGCGGGATCGAGCGGAACAGGCCTTGCGTGTAGGGATGGCGCATCCGGTCGAAGACGTCCTTGATCTTGCCGGTCTCCACCGCTTCGCCCGAATACATCACCGTGATGCGGTCGCAGGTTTCCAGGATCAGGCCGAGATTGTGCGACACGAAGATCATCGAGGTGCCGAACTTCTCGCCGAGCCCCTTGACCAGGTCGACGATGCCGGCTTCGACCGTCACGTCGAGCGCCGTCGTCGGCTCGTCGAGCAGCAGCAGCGCCGGCTTCGACAGCAGCGCCATGGCGATGACGATGCGCTGTTGCTGGCCACCGGAAAGCTGGTGCGGAAACGAGCGCATCATCCGCTCCGGATCGGGCAGCCTGACCGAGCGCACCATTTCCAGCGCGCGTTGATAAGCCTCTTCCTTCGACACCTTGTCGTGGATCAGCGGCACTTCCATCAGTTGCTGGCCGACCTTCATCGCCGGGTTCAGGCTGGCCATCGGCTCCTGGTAGATCATCGCGATCTTGTTGCCGCGGATGGCGCGCAGTTCCTCGTCGGACAGCTCGCCCATGTCCTTGCCCTGGAACTTTATCCGGCCGCCGACGATTTTTCCGATGTTGGAGAGGTCGCGCATGATGCCGAGCGACACGGTCGACTTGCCGCAGCCGGATTCGCCGACGATGCCCATCGCTTCGCCAGGCATGACCGTGCAGGAAAAATCCATGACGGCCGGTATCTCGCCCTTGCGGGTGAAGAAGGAGATCGACAGGTTCTCGATTTCGATGATCGGCCCGTTGGTCGGCCCGTTGGTCGGCTTGGGGGGATTTCGAACTGCCTCATTCATGGGTCGCTCCAATCCTGGTTCTTTCAGCATATCGGGTCGAGAACCCGTCCATCAATCTTTCATCGATTGTTCACGCAGCGAGTCGGCCAGCAGGTTAAGGCCCAGCACGAACGACATCAGCGCGATCGTCGGCGGCAGCGCCGGATGGATGAAGGAGCGCAGCAGCCGGCTGGCATCCTTGATCGCGGTGCCCCAGTCCGGGCTCTCGGGCGCCAGCCCCAGGCCAAAATAGCCCAGCGTGCCGAGCAGGATCGTGGTGTAGCCGATACGCAGGCAGGCATCGACGATCAGCGGCCCGCGCGCATTGGGAAGTATCTCCCACAGCATGATGTACCAGGGCGATTCACCGCGCGTCTGCGCCGCCGCCACATAGTCGCGCGTTTTGATGTCCATGACCAGGCCGCGCACGATGCGGAACACGCCGGGGCTGGAGGCGAACACCACCGCCACGAAGATGTTGAGCTGGTTGGGATCGATATGGATGATCCTGAACGGATCGGCATCGAAGACCAGGCCGGCATAGACCCAGCCGCCAATGATCAGCGTCAGCCCCAGGAGGATGTAAAGGCGGTCGGGCCGTTTCTTGTAGCGCGTCCAGAACAGCACGCTGAAGAAGATGATCGGGAACATGAAGAACAGGCCGGCCATCGCATAGGGGATCGGTGTCTCCATGATGCCCGGCGTCACCAGGAGGTAGAACAGCAGGATCACCGGGAAGGCGAGCACCAGATTGGCGAGGAATGACAGCACCGTATCGATCCTGCCTCCATAATAGCCGGCCGGCAGGCCGAGCGTGATGCCGACCATCAGCGCAAAACCGGTCGCCGCCGGCGCGATGATCAGCACGATCTGGCTGCCGTAGACCATGCGGCTGAACACGTCGCGGGCAAGCTTGTCGCCGCCGAACAGGTAGACAAGTCCCGATTGCGGCTCGACCGCGCCCGGCAGCGCGTCCTTCATGATCGGGATCTGGACAAGCGGATTGAAGGGCGAGACGGTCGACGCGAAGATCGCCGTGAACAGCCAGAACAGGCAGATGCCGACGCCGACGATGCCGACGCTGCTGTCGAAGAGCTGACCGTAGAGGCCAAGCCTCTTCTTGTAGGCGAAGCTCGCCCCCATCACCAGGACGAGAGCGATCCAGACCGGCCAGAAACGCGCAAGCACGCCAAGCACCACATTGAAGGCGCCGATATATTCAAGCTGCATCCGCTCGATCCCCTATTGAACTCTGATACGCGGATTGAGAAACGCGTAGCCGACATCGGAAATGAGCTGCGTGATCAGGACGATGAACACCGAGACCAGGGAGCAGCCGAGCAAAAGATCGATATCGTTGTTGCCGGCCGCCTCGACCAGCGTGTAGCCAAACCCCTGGTAGCGGAACATCACCTCGACGATGACGACGCCGGTGAGCAGCCAGGGAAATTGCAGCATGATGACGGTGAATGGCGCGATCAGCGCGTTGCGCAGCGCGTGCTTGACCACGACGCTGCCGAAGGAGAGGCCCTTCAACCGGGCGGTGCGGATATATTGCTGCGTCATCACCTCGACCATCGAGGCGCGGGTCATGCGGGCGATATAGCCGATGCCATAGATCGCCAGCGTCATCACAGGCAAGGTGAAGTTGTAGAAGGTGATGCCCCGGCTGGCGGAAGCCGCCGAACCGTTCAGCAGGCCGAGCCATGAGGCGAAGATGACGGTGAAAATGACGCCCGAGACATATTCGGGCGTCGCCGTCGAGGCGATCGAGGCGACCGACAAGGTCCGGTCGGTTCGCGAGCCTTCGCGCATGCCGGCGAGGATGCCGATCAGCAGCGAGATCGGCACCATCACCACAAGCACCCAGAACATCAGGATTCCGGTAGCACCAAGCGCCGGGAATAGCTTCGACGCGACCGTCGTCTTGAACTTGGTCGAGCAGCCGAAGTCACCCTGCAGAACGCCGGAGAATGTCGGCTCGACAGGATCGTTGCAGAAGGCAAAACGTCGCGTGGGTTTGCCGGTTGCCGGGTCTGTGACTGGCTGCTTGGGCACGATACCCAGCCATTGGCCATAGCGGGAAAAGAAATTCTGGCGGTAGCCATGGTTGACAAGCCAGTTTTCGAGCTGCTCGGCCGAGGTGTGCATTTCGGTCTGGCTGATCGCCAGCTTTTTCAGATTGGGATCGAGATTGATCAGGAAGAACACGACCATCGTCAGGCACAGCATCGTCAATGCCATGGTGCCGAGGCGTCGAAGGATGAAAGAAAGCATGGCGGTCCCCTGCCGGCTGGTTGGGGTTGAGGCCGGCTCGGAGCCAGTTCAGCCGCAATCGGCAGAGCTGGCTGTCAAACGGACCCTCAGAATGCGATCAACCCTGTCTTATTGCACGCCCCTTTCCGAAGAGTCTGCGCTTTTTTTCTGCGCCGATCTGCGGTTGTGGGATCATGCATGGCGTGGGTGGAAGGGGCGAACCGCCCCTTCCACGATCGATCCGATCAGGCCTCCTCGTCGAGCCAGACCTTGCCGTAGTCGCGCTCGAAGGTCGGGTGCATGCCGTAGTTCTTAACGGAAGCGACCGAATGGCTGTAGAGCTTGCGCCAGTAGGGCTGGATGATGATGCCGGCATCTTGCAGGATCTGCTCGATGTCCTTCATCATTTCCTTGCGCTTGGCGGGGTCGGCAACGGCGAGCGCAGCGTTGAGCTTGGCATCCCACTCCGCATTCGCCCAGCCCGTCTCGTTCCAGGCTTCACCGGTGCGATAGCCGATCGCCAGAACCTGGACGCCGAGCGGCCGCATGTTCCAGTTGGTCATCGACAGCGGGTATTTGGTCCAGTCGTTCCAGAAGGTCGAGCCCGGCAGCACCGTACGCTTGACCTTGATGCCGGCGTCGCGCATCTGCGCGGCGATCGCATCGCCGGTGTTCTTGTGCCAGTCTTCGTCGACCGTGATCAGCTCGTGCTCGAAGTCGGCCTGGCCGGCTTCAGCCATCAGCGCCTTAGCCTTGGCCGGATCGCGGGCAATCTTCGCCAGCTCGAAGTATTCCGGATGGATCGGCGAGACATGGTGGTTTTCGGCAACTGTGCCGGCATTGCCGTAGCCGAGCTGCAGGACGACAGCGTTGTCGACCGCAAGCTGCAGCGCGTTGCGAACCTTCTGATCGTCATACGGCTTGTTGGTCACATTGGTGCGGCAGACGATCGTCGAAGCGGTGACCACCTCGGACTTGACCAGATCGACACCGTCGAGGATCGACACATAGTCGGCCGACGTCTCGAAATTGGTATGGACTTCGCCGGCTTCGAAAGCGCTGACCATCGCCGCCGGATCGGTGCCATAGTCGATGAACTCGACGCCGTCGAGAAACACCTCACCGTCCCACCACTTGTTGTCTTCGCGGCGTTTGTAGACGACCTTCTGGCCGACATCGTAGGAGACCAGTTCAAATGGGCCGGTGCCGATCGGGCAGGCTTTGAAATCGCCGCCCTTTTCGTCGAAGGTCTTGTGGACGACGAGACCGGGATAGTCGCACACGTTGGGGATGAGCGCGATATCCGGCGAGCTGAGCGTCAGCTTGACCGTGTGTTCGTCGACCTTGGTGACGGCGCTCTCATCCAGCTTGTCGTCCTTGACCAGCGAGCCGAGACGACCGGGCATGGAATTGCCTTCGGCCTTCTTGTCGGCCCAACGCTTGAAGTTGAAGATGACATCGTCGGCGGTGAACGGATCGCCGTTGTTCCAGGTGACGCCCTTGCGCACATGCAGCGTGTATTCGGTGGCGTCGTCGTTGACGTCCCAGCTCTCGAGCAGGTAGGGGCGGAACGTGTATTCGTTCGTGTACTTGACCATCGGCTCGAGCGCCTGGCGCTCGGCATTGGCGATTTCCGACCAGTCGGCCTTGCGCGGATCCTTCGGATCCTTGATCCACATAGCGACCTTCAGTATGCCGCCTTTCTTGCCCTGCGCGTCCTGCGCTCTCGCCGGCGTCGGGTCGGCGAGGCCGAGCATGCCATAGGCCATCGCCGTGGACGCGCCGAAAACGCTGGCCAAAGCGAGAAACTCGCGGCGATCGACACGTCCGGCCCTGGCTTCCTGGGCCATCGCATGGATGTGATCCGGAACGCGGTCGCCATTACTCTTGTAGATTGTCATCGAGAACTCCCATTGTTGGCTTTCTGCCTTTTACCATTCCGCATCCGGGCCGTGATGTCAAAAACGGCACCGGATTGGGAACATGCCAAGGAATGTGCAACTTTGGAAGGGAAGCAGTTCGCGTGATAACGACAGTCTTGGCGCAAAATTGCTATTGCCCGGCAGATTTCGTTCGAATCTCCGGCATCGATCAAACTGAGACATTCACTACCGCGCCGCACGTCCCGTCGGGCGCGCAACGGACGCTGTAGCGGTTTGATTTTGCGCCGAAATCGATTTCGATACTCGCGGTCATGCGCGAAGCTTTGCACCGCGCCGGCCGATCGCGGATGAGTGCCAGAACGGCGACGAGGGCTGTCGGACTGCCGGCCCCTATCACGCAGGCCGGCTTCAGTACTCGCGTTCGTAGAAAATGCCACCCTTGGCTTCGCCGGCATCGGTGGCTTCGCCGCGCAATTTGACGCCGCGGCCGACGTCGAGATCGATCGCCGCCTTGCCCGAACCCGGCTTGTCGCCCTTCTGGATCGTCACATAGGTGCGGTCGTTGAGATATTTGCCGGCCGAGACCGCGGTGCCGCCCTCCTCGTCGGTGACGACGTCGAGATCGTCGACGCCGATGGCGCTGCGCAGGTTCTGGAGCAGCGAGGTCGAGCCGCCGATGCCGGCCAGTTGCGCGGCGGCTTCGGCAAGCTGGGCGATCTGCAGCGGCGACAGGTTCGACATCGAGCGTCCGAAAATCAGTTGCGCCAGGACCTCGTCCTCTGGCAATGTCGGCACCGACGAGAAGTTGAATTTCGGATTGGTCGCCTCGCCCGACACCACGATGGTGACGGTGGTGCTGTTCGTCGTCGATGTCGCCGTGAGATTGAGATAGGGCACCAGCGACCCCGAAAAACCGACCGTGCCTTCGGTGAAGGTCAGCCGCTTGGCCAGGATCGACAGCCGACCGCGCTGCAAGTCAAAGGTGCCGACCGCTTGCGGCGACGATGCCGGGCCGGTCAGCCGCAGCGAACCGCCAAGCTCGGCATCGACGCCCCTGCCCTGGATGAAGATCTGGCTGGGCGCGTTGACTGTGACATCGAGGTTGAGGCCGCCACCACCGCTGCTGCTGCTCGCCGTCGCCGGACGCAACGCCTTGTCTTGCGCGCGCACGGCGGCCGGTGCGTTCTTGTGCCTGATGTTGAGGGCCGCCAGCGAGCCCGGCAACTTTTCGGGAACGGTGATGACGGTCTTGGCCAGGTTGATCGTACCCGAGATCAACGGCGCCGATGCGAGTGGCCCCTTGATGGTCAGGTCGCCGCCGAGATTGGCGGTGACCACCCTGCCGTCGGTGTAGCGACCGTCGACGAGCTTGACCGACAGGTCGGCCGGAAAGCCTTGCGCCGGATTGATGCCGACCGTGCCGCTGGCCGACAGGCTGCCGCGCGTCGACAAATTGCCGGTCAGGCGGTTGATCCTGGCGACGCCATCGCCGATCGCCACATCGGCGGTGATGTCGTTGATTGCAAGTCCCGAGCGTGCATCGATCAGGCGGGCACCTGACGTGCGGACCGTGCCTGTGATCACCGGCGCCGTCGCCGGGCCGCGCACCTTCAGATTGACGTCGGCAGTGCCGCTCAACGACAGGCCTTGTGCGGCCAGTGTCCGGGTCAGGAAGGCGAACGGCACCTTGCCGGAAAAGTCGAGATCAAGCGTCGGCGTGCCTGATGTCGTCATCGTGCCGCCGCCCTTGAGGCCGAGACCGGCGGCATCGCTCATGTTGGCCTCGAAGGTCAGTCGGTTGCCGGAAAACGTGCCGGAGGACGAAACGCCCATGCCGCCGAAACCGGCGCCGCGGGTCTGCGACGTCTGGACGCCTGCGGCGTCGACCTTGAAGGCGACGGCCGGATTGGCCGGCGCGCCCGTCACCTTCACCGTGCCCGAGATCGTGCCGGCGGCATCGAGGCCGGGCGAGAAACTGTTGGCGAGCGACATCGGCACCCGCGCCAGCGTCGCGTTGAGATTGAGCGCCTCCCCGACCTTGCCCGAAACCGTCGCCGTGCCGCCGCCGAGGTTGAGTGCGAGCCTGTCCAGGCTGGTGGTGCCGTTGGCGATGGTGATGGTCGAGGTCTGGGCGATCGCCGCCTTGATGCCGCGCATCGTCGCCTGGCCGGAGGCGAGCTCAACCGTCGTCGTGCCATTGGCGACCCTGACGCGGCCGGCCGCCTTGGCCGGAATGTCCTTGACGGTGGCGCCGCCGGAAAAGCCGGTCCAGTCGCCGTCACGGGTGAGATCGACATCGATGCCGCGAATGACGGTGTCGCCGGAGGTGACGCTGTCGGCCCGGATTTTTCCGGAGATCACCGGTGCCGCGAGATAGTTGCCGATCGATGCATCGATGGTCACCGTCTTCGCCGAAACATCACCGCGTGTAATCGACGCCGTCGAAGCCTTGACGGTGACGCCAGGCGCATTGCCGGTCTTCGAGAACACGATCGTGCCGCGCACGTCGCCTTCCGCCTTTTCCAGCGCAAGCGCTGCCAGCGGTCCGATGTCAGGTAGGTCGAGCGCCACGGTGCCTTCAGGCACGAACGCCTCGTCAAGCGCCAGGTCGCCTGATATCCGGTTCTTGCCGAGCGACAGCAAAAGCCCGTCGATGGCGCGCTTGCCGTTTGACGTC
Organism: Mesorhizobium sp. WSM4845; assembly: GCF_055811455.1. Lineage (NCBI taxonomy): Bacteria > Pseudomonadati > Pseudomonadota > Alphaproteobacteria > Hyphomicrobiales > Phyllobacteriaceae > Mesorhizobium > Mesorhizobium sp. WSM4845. The sequence goes on along the minus strand of NZ_JBVVQA010000008.1, from coordinate 132,195 downwards.
GCCAACACGGCGCTGCCTTGCAGGGGCTGGCCCGCGACGTTTCCGGTCAGTTGGACATTGGCCGCCGGGTTGGCGGCATCGGCCTTGCCGGTGGCGGTGAGGCTCAACCCGGTGATCTCGCGTTCGGCAACCGAAAGCCGGTCGCTGTTGACCGTCAGCGACAGGTCGGGCGCGGTGCTGGCGCCTTGCGCGTTCAGCGCAAAGGTGATGGCGCCGTTGGCGTCCCCTGACAGAAGCGAGATGTCGGCCAGCGCGCCTTTAATGTCGACGGTGAGCTTGTTGTCGGCAAGGCTGGCCTGCCCGTCGGCGGTCAGCGCGCCGGATACCAGCCTGATCGCATCGGCGGTGACATTGCCATTGGCGTCGCGCTTCAGCGCGGCACTGAGTTCCGTCCGCTGCGCGAGCACGCCGCGCGCTGCCGCCGGCAGCGCCGCGGAAACGGCGTCGGTCTTGAGGTTGAGGTCGATGGCGCCGTCGGCCAGCGAGATCCTTCCATTGAAGCCGCTGTTCAGCGCGTCGCTCGTCACCGACCCGCTGTCGATGACGATGGTATCGGTAGCGAGATCGCCGGCGACCTTGGCAGTAATCTTTCCGGCGAGCAGCGGCGCGATGGTCGGATTGTCCAGGCCGATTTTGCCCGCCGTCACCGTACCGGAGATCGGCCCTGTTCGGCCCTTCAGATCGAAGGCGTCGGAATGGAGCGCAAGCGCGATGCCTTCGGCCTTGGCGAGGTTGGTGGCGACCGACGGCAGTGTCGCGGAGATATTCAGCGTCGATTGCGTGCCCTGCCCCGCGACCTCCACCGAAAGCGCCTGCAGCTCGAGCTTGATCGGGCTCTCGGTGCTGCCGAGCGTCAGCGGCAGGCTCGGGCCGGTCGAGGCCAGGTCGAGCGAAAAATCGCTGGCGCCGTTCGGATTGATGGTGCCGGCAGCCTTGCCGGAAATCTTGTCCCCGGCAAGCGTCGCGTTGTCGATGGCGACGCCGCCGGCGGAGGAGAAGCTGCCTGCGGCATCGAGGTTGAGCTGCCCAAGCCCCGCCTGGCGGGTCTGGCTGGTCTCGGCGCCGTTGAGCTGCGCATTGAAACGAATGTCAGGGGCTGTCGACGGTCCCGTCACATGCGCCGTTCCACCGAGTGTGCCCGCGGCGTCGAGGCCGGGTGAAAAATCATTGGCCAGGGCGGCCGGCAGCCCGGAAAACTCTGCCGCGAGATCGAGCGTCTGGCCGGCGGTGCCGGACACTGTCACCGATCCGCCGCCGACATCGAGCATCAGCTTCTCGATGCTGGCGTTGCCATTGGCGATGCTCAGGGTCGACGGCTGCGCCATCGCCGCCCTGATGCCGCGAATGGTCGCATCGCCGGAGGCGATTTCGACGCTTGTCGTGCCGTCCGCGATCCTCACCCTGCCTTCTGCCGTGGCCGGAATTCCGGCAACGGTGGCGCCGCCGGAAAACCCGGTCCAGTCGCCGTCGCGCTTCAAATCGACATCGATGCCGCTGATCACGGTGCCGCCGGAGGTGACGCTGTCGGCACGGATTTTACCGGAGATCGCCGGTGCGGCGACATAGTTGGCAATCAGCGCATCGATGGTGACCGTCTTTGCCGAAAGATCGCCGCGCGAAATTGAATCTGTGGTCGCCTTGATGGCGACATGAGGCGCATTGCCGGTCTTCGAGAAGACGATCGTGCCACGCACGTCGCCGTCAGCTTTTTCCAGCGCCAGGGCTGCGAGCGGACTGATATCGGGTAGATCCAGCGCAACCGTGCCGAGCGGCAGGAATCGATCGTCGAGAGCAAGGTCGCCGGAAACTTTGTTGTCGCCCAGTGACAGGCTTAGTCCGTTTATGGACCGCTTTCCTTGGCGCGTTACCAGCGACGCCTTGAAATCGAGTGGCTCGTCATTGACGGATCCGGTGAGCGAGATATCGGCCGCCGGGCTGGCGATGTCGCCCTTCCCCGTCGCGGTGAGCTTTAGCCCGGTGATTTCTCGCGCCGCCACCGAAAGCCGGTCGCTGTTGACCGTCAGCGACAGGTCGGGCGCGGTGCTGGCGCCTTGCGCGTTCAGCGCAAAGGTGATGGCGCCGTTGGCGTCCCCTGACAGAAGCGAGATGTCGGCCAGCGCGCCTTTAATGTCGACGGTGAGCTTGTTGTCGGCAAGGCTGGCCTGCCCGTCGGCGGTCAGCGCGCCGGATACCAGCCTGATCGCATCGGCGGTGACATTGCCATTGGCGTCGCGCTTCAGCGCGGCACTGAGTTCCGTCCGCTGCGCGAGCACGCCGCGCGCTGCCGCCGGCAGCGCCGCGGAAACGGCGTCGGTCTTGAGGTTGAGGTCGATGGCGCCGTCGGCCAGCGAGATCCTTCCATTGAAGCCGCTGTTCAGCGCGTCGCTCGTCACCGACCCGCTGTCGATGACGATGGTATCGGTAGCGAGATCGCCGGCGACCTTGGCAGTAATCTTTCCGGCGAGCAGCGGCGCGATGGTCGGATTGTCCAGGCCGATTTTGCCCGCCGTCACCGTACCGGAGATCGGCCCTGTTCGGCCCTTCAGATCGAAGGCGTCGGAATGGAGCGCAAGCGCGATGCCTTCGGCCTTGGCGAGGTTGGTGGCGACCGACGGCAGTGTCGCGGAGATATTCAGCGTCGATTGCGTGCCCTGCCCCGCGACCTCCACCGAAAGCGCCTGCAGCTCGAGCTTGATCGGGCTCTCGGTGCTGCCGAGCGTCAGCGGCAGGCTCGGGCCGGTCGAGGCCAGGTCGAGCGAAAAATCGCTGGCGCCGTTCGGATTGATGGTGCCGGCAGCCTTGCCGGAAATCTTGTCCCCGGCAAGCGTCGCGTTGTCGATGGCGACGCCGCCGGCGGAGGAGAAGCTGCCTGCGGCATCGAGGTTGAGCTGCCCAAGCCCCGCCTGGCGGGTCTGGCTGGTCTCGGCGCCGTTGAGCTGCGCATTGAAACGAATGTCAGGGGCTGTCGACGGTCCCGTCACATGCGCCGTTCCACCGAGTGTGCCCGCGGCGTCGAGGCCGGGTGAAAAATCATTGGCCAGGGCGGCCGGCAGCCCGGAAAACTCTGCCGCGAGATCGAGCGTCTGGCCGGCGGTGCCGGACACTGTCACCGATCCGCCGCCGACATCGAGCATCAGCTTCTCGATGCTGGCGTTGCCATTGGCGATGCTCAGGGTCGACGGCTGCGCCATCGCCGCCCTGATGCCGCGAATGGTCGCATCGCCGGAGGCGATTTCGACGCTTGTCGTGCCGTCCGCGATCCTCACCCTGCCTTCTGCCGTGGCCGGAATTCCGGCAACGGTGGCGCCGCCGGAAAACCCGGTCCAGTCGCCGTCGCGCTTCAAATCGACACCGATGCCGCTGATCACGGTGGCGCCTGATGTGACCGTATCGGCCTTGATCGTGCCGGAGATCGCCGGCGCCTTGAGAAAGTTGGCGACCAGCGCGTTGACGGCGATGGTCTTCGCCGCCAGATCGCCGCGGGAAATAGACCCGCTCGTCATATCGATGACTACCGTCGGCGCGCCACCATCATTCGAGAGGCGGATGCTGCCCTGCACGTCGCCGGCCGCCGTCTGCCCGGCAAGCGCGGCCAGCGGGCCGATATCGGGCGCTTCGAGGGTCAGCGTGCCGAGCGGCAGCAAGCTGTCGTCGAGCACGAGATCGCCCGAGACCTTGTTGTCGGCCAGCGACAGGCTAAGCCCGTTGAGGGAACGCGTTCCGTCACGCGTCACCAAAGATGCCCTGAGATCGAGCGGCTGGTCGTCGACGGACCCTGTCAGTGCGACATCGGCAGCGGGATTGACGATGTCGGCCTTGCCCGTCGCTGTCAGCTTGATCATCTTGACCGTGCGGCCCGACGCGGTCAGGCTGTCGCTGTCGGCCGAGACCGAGAAATCCGGCGCCGAGCGCGCGCCGCTCGCCGTCAGCGCGAAATTGACGGCCCCGCCGACCGGTACGCCAACCATCGGCGACAGCACCGAGACATCGCCGAGCGTGCCCCTGATGTCGGCCTGGATGTCGGTGCCCGTCGCGCTGGCGGTGCCGCTGGCGCTGAGCGAGCCCGAATTGAGTTGCAGCGCATTGGCGGCAAACAAGCCTTGCGGGTCGCGGGTCGCGGTCGCCGAGAATGTCACACGCTCGCCGAGAACCGGGCGGATCTGCGGCGGCAGCGCAGTCGAGACGGCATCGGCATTCATCTTGAGCGTCATCGCCAGATCGGCCAGCGTCACCTTGGATGTCACCGAGGCATTGAGCGCATCGCTGCGCAGCGTGCCTTGATCGACGACGATCTCGTCCTTGCTGACCGACCCGGCGAGGTCGGCGGTGACCCTGCCGGTCACCAGCGGCGCCAGCGTCGCCACGTCGGTGTTCAGGCCGCCGGCGATAAGCTTGATGGTGACCGGTCCGCTGCGGTCCTGGATGTCAAAGCCGTCGGAATGGATCTCGGCCACCAGATCGTCCACCCGCGTGCCGCCCGCCACCACCGAGACCAGGGACGCGCCGATGTCGATTATCGGCGCCTTGCCACCGCCGAACGCGCGAGCCGTGGCGCCGGTGATCGCGACCGTCACCGGCTGCGCCGCGGCGCCGAGGCTGAGCACGACTGGTGGACCCTTGGCGGCGAGTTCCACCGAAAGGTCGCTGGCGCCGTTGGGGTCGATGATGCCCGCGGCGGTGCCATGCACGGCATCGCTGTCGATGCTGGCGCGCTCGACCTCGACGCCGCCCGTCACAATCGCGGTTCCGGCGAGGTCGAAGCTGGTCTTGCCGGCAAACAAGGATTTCAGATTGTCGGGCAAGAAGCGCTGGAAGTCGCCGTCGCCCTTGGCCTCGACATAGTTGCCCTTGTCGGTGAGCTGGTGGCGACCTGTGAGCTGGGTGACGATCTGGCCGTCGACGACGAAGGTACCGATGCCGCTCCAATTGGCGACCGGCCCGGTGCCGGTGACGACGATGTTGACCGGCGGCGCATCCGGCAATTTGAGCAGATTGGCGATGATGCCGCCGGCCGGCTCCGACGCCTTCAGATCGAGGTCCAGCTTGTTGTCGGCGGGCGCGAAATGGATGTTGGCGTCGAGCTTGCCTTGCTTGCCGTCGCGGCGGGTGATGTTGAGGCTGGTTGCGAGCGCCAATGGCGCCGCATCGGCCTTGAACGATCCCTTGGCGGCGAGCTCGGCGATACCGCTGCCGACCAGCGCCTGCCCGAGCGCGATTTCCGGCAGGTCGATCTGCTTGATGTCGAGCGACACCGGCAGCGTGGTGGCGCCACCTTGGCTCGGCTGCGTGCCGGCCACCGGCAGCCGCGCCAGCTCGATGCGATCGGCGCTGACGCGGCCGGCGCTGAAGTTTTTCGACAGAAGCGCCAGCGGCGACCAGTTGACGGCAACCTTGCGCGCCACCAGCCAGGCGCCCTGGCGATCCTCCAGCACCACATGGTCGACCGTCAGGGCGCCGGACCAGATGCCGTCGATGCCGCTGACCGTGACCTTCTGGTCATCGGTCGACGCCACGGTCGAGATGATGCCGGCGAGATTGGCGCGGCCGCGCTCGGTCTTGGTCAGCACGACGAGCGCACCGACCACCGCCGCCACCAGGACGAGCAGCGTGTAAAGGGCAATGCGAAGGATGCGCTTGAACATTGTCATCAAAACGCCTGGCCGATACCGGCATAGATGCCGAAATCCGGGTCGTCGGGATCCGGGTTGAGCGGCACCGCCGCATCGATGCGCAACGGTCCGAACGGCGTAATATAGCGCAAGCCGACGCCGGCGCCGACCTTCATGCCGGAAAAATCCGGGAATTGATCGGTCGAGACGGTGCCGGCATCGACGAACGGCACGACGCCGATCGTGTCGTTGATGGCGATGCGCATCTCGAACGAGGTCTCGAAGAAGGACAGCCCGCCGATCGGCTCTCCGTCGGCGTCCTTCGGACCGATGCCCTGATAGGCATAACCGCGGACCGAGCCGCCGCCGCCGGAATAGAAGCGCCGGTCGGCCGGAACATCCTGAAGGCCGGCGCCGATGATCGAGCCGATGACGACGCGTTCGGCCAGGACGAACTTCGAGGCCGCGTCGAGCGACTGATAGGCCGATCCTTCGCCCCTAAGCTTGACGAAGGCGGCACCGTTCAAAATGTCGTAGCTCGGCTCGGCATAGGCCAGCGCCCTGAATCCGGTCGTCGGGTTGAGCCGGTTGTCGCGGTTGTCGTAGACATAGCGCAGCGGAATGCTGGCGATCAGAAAAGTGTGCTTGCCGAAGGAATCGGTGATCTTCGAATAGTCGAGCGCGACTTCCGCCGAAACCGTCTGCTGCCGGTCGAGGTCATACGACAGGCCGGTGTTGCCCTTGACCGAGAAACGGTCGTAGGCGTCGGGATGCTCCAGCACGGTGTTGGCGCCGGCGAAGAATTTAGACGCCGGCCCGACCACGCCCGGCTTTTCGAACATGATGCCGGCATTGTAGTTGAGCTCGGTCAGTTCGTTGCTGCCGATGCCGCTGATTTCACCCTCGATGCGCAGTTTTTCGGCACGGCCGAACAGATTGCGGTGACCCCAATAGCCTTCGAGGCCGAGCCCCTCGGTGTTGGAGAAGGTACCGCCAAGGCCGAAATAGCGCGGCTTGCGCTCGCTTACTTCGACGCCGATCGGGATATTGCCGCCGGCGTCGAGACTGTCGGCCTCCTTCAGCGTGACGCTGTTGAAGACTTCCAGCCGGAGCAGCCGGTCGCGCGCCTCATCGACCTCTTCCGGCGAATATTGGCGGCCGCGCTTCAGGCCGGTCATGTATTCGGTGAAATCGCGGTCGACCTTTTCGGTGCCTTCGACCGTGGTGTCGCCATAGCCGGCAACCGGCCCGGCGGCCACGGTCAGCGCCACGTCGAGCGTCGAGGTGGCGTGATCGGCAACGATCTCGCGGGCGGTCACCTTGGCCAGCGGCCTGCCGTCCTCCTTGAGCGCCCGCACGATCGACGCCTCGGCCTTGAGCACGGCACCGGAACCTGCATCGCCGCCGGCGATCAGGCCGAAATCGGCGCCCGACAGCCCCGCCGCATCGCCCTCCAGCCTGATGTCGCCAAGCGTGAACTTCGGCCCGGCCGCAATGTTGATCACCACCGGAATCGGCTGCGGACCCGAGAATTCGGCGTCCGGCGGCAAATCGTCGAGCGGCTTGCCTTCGATGGTAATGGTGACGACGCCCTCGTAGCGGGCGTCCGCATAAAGGGCGGCGACAAGCTGATCGCGGTCGGCACGCGCCTTGGCCAGCAGGCCGAGCGAACCGGAGACCGGACGTTCTTCGTCGTCCTTCAGCGCCGAGGCGTTTTCGAGCTTTTCGGCGAGATCCTCGTCGGCGTCGGGCGCCTCGATGGTCACCGCATAGCGCAGCGGATCGACGATGTCGGCATCTTCATCCTCCGACGATCCCCACAGCTTGATGCCGAAGATCTCGAAAGCGGCCGCATTTCCGCTCGCGCCAATCAGTGCAGTCGAGCATAGCAAGGCGGAAAGCAAGGCGAGCGAAAACACGCGCCGTGGCGCGGTTCCTCCCGACATCTGCCTTTCATACGCCGACATTACAACTCTACACTAGCGGCCAAAGCTAAAATTGGAATGAAGTTCTGAATTGCTCGTAAACGGGCCACAATCCAAATGCCACAATCCAACTGTCTGAAATGGACAGGGCTTGGAATTCACACATTCTGCGTCGCCGCAAGAAAGCGTGATCCCTGTCCTGTGGAGGTACTACCGGTCATCGGCCGGAAAGGAAACCGTTGGCAGGCGGGAACCTGCCGCGTCCTTGTGTTGACAAGCTGGACCGAAGCTTGAACATGTCTGGACGTACGTGGACGTAACGTAAGCAGTGTCCGGAGGGGTGTCATGGCAATGCGCGCGGCTCGTGGTCTGTCGATTCTTTTTCTTCTCTTTTTCGCTTGGGGCAGTGTCGCGCAAGCGGCCGAAGCGCGCCGGGTGGTGACATCGGACAATTCCGATTATTTCGGCTTCGATCTCAGATCCGACCAGAACGTCAGCCTCGATCAGTGCACGACGACATGTCTCGGCGATCCCGCCTGCCGCGCCTTCACCTACAACCCCAAGGCCAAATGGTGTTTTCTCAAATCCGATTATAACACGCTGAAGCCCTTCAAGGGCGCCGTCGCCGGCAAGGTCGTCAACGTCGAAGGCGACCCCGACATCGGCGCGCCGCCGGCGCTCGCCTTCTTCCCCGCCTGGATGGCCGACCAGGCCCAGCAATACCGCAACAGGCTCACCGGCCCGGCCTACACCAAGCCCACCGAAGGACTGACGGCGCTGCGGGAGGCGGCAAGGCAAGCGTCGCAGACCGGCGACCACCGCTTGGCCGTTCAAAAATACGAGGCTTTGGTTTCGGTATTGCCCGACCATGGCCAACTCTGGCTTGAACTGGCGCGGGAAACACTTGCCGTGCAGCCGACCGCCAACAGCGCCGAGGCGTCGACCCTGCCGGCGAACGCCACCTCCGCCGGCTTCAACGCCTACAAATTGCTGCGCACCACAAAAACCCGTGCCGAAGCGCTGGCACTGCTTGGCGACGGGCTCGATCGCCGCGACCTCGCTCGGCCGGCCCTGCAGGCCTACGAAGCGAGCCTCGCGCTGGTCAGTTCGCCCTGGGTCACGGCCGCCTACCACGACCTCAAGGCGCGCAAGGGCTTCCGCGTCGTCGATCACACGGTCGACGCCGACACCAGCGCGCCACGCATCTGCGCGCAATTTTCCGAAGACCTGGTCAAGACCGGCGTCGACTACGCGCAATTCGTCACTGTCGACAACGCCGCCCCCAAGGGCGTCGAGGCCAAGGACAAGCAGATCTGCGTCGAGGGGCTCGAGCACGGCCAGCATTACGACGTGACCTTCCGTCCCGGCCTGCCGGCCGCCATCGGCGAGGTGATCTCCACCCCTGTGGTGCTGTCGATCTATGTGCAGGACCGCGCCCCGTCCGCCCGTTTCACCGGCGACAGCTTCGTGCTGCCGGCCGGCGCCCGCCGAGGCATCCCGGTCGTCACCGTCAACATGAGCGCCGCCGAAATGAAGCTTTTTCGCATCGGCGATCGCTCGCTGACCCAGCTTCTGTCCGGCTACCAGTTCCTGCGCCAGCTTGACGGCTACGACATCTCCAACATTTCCGATCAGATGGGCGAGCCGGTTTGGCAGGGCCAGCTCGACATCGCCAACGACCTGAACAAGGAAGTCACCACCTCCTTCCCGGTCGACGAGGCGCTGCCGCAGCGCAAGCCCGGCGTCTATGTGCTGACCGCGCAACCGGTCGACGAGAACGACGACGACTATGATTCGCGCGCCACGCAATGGTTCGTCGTCTCCGATATCGGCCTGTCGACCTATACCGGGCAGGACGGGCTGAACGTCTTTGCCCGTTCGCTCGCAACCGCCAAGCCGATATCAGGTGCTGAACTGACGCTGCTGGCCAGGAACAACGAGATCCTCGGCACCGCGACCACGGACGGTGAAGGCCGCGCCGTCTTCAACCCCGGACTGACGCGCGGCGACGGCGGCATGGTGCCGGCCGTGCTGACAGCCAGGCAGGGTGACAGCGACTTCGTCTTCCTCGACATGGGCCGCGCCGGCTTCGATCTTTCCGATCGCGGCGTCACCGGGCGTCCGGCGCCGGGCGCGCTCGACGTCTATGCCTGGACCGAACGCGGCATCTACCGCGCCGGCGAGGACGTCCATGTCGCAGCACTTGCCCGCGACAGCGCCGCCAAGGCGGTCGAGAACCTGCCGCTGACCTTCATCTTCACCCGTCCCGACGGCGTCGAGAACCGCCGCATCATCAGCGACGGCGCATCGGCCGGCGGCCATGCCGTCGACCTGCCGCTCGAAGCCAACGCCATGCGCGGCACCTGGACGGTGGCGATCCACACCGACCCCAAGCAGGCGGCGGTCGCCAGCCAGATGTTTTTGGTCGAGGATTTCGTGCCGGATCGCATCGAGTTCGACCTGTCCTCCGACAAGCAGGAGATCGCGCAGGGCGAAACCGCTAACGTTACCGTCGACGGCCGCTTCCTTTATGGCGCGCCGGCCGCCGGGCTGGCGCTCGAAGGCGAACTGACGCTGTCGACCACCCGCGCCTGGGACCGCTTCAAGGGCTATTCCTTCGGCCTCGCCGACGAGCAGTCGGCGGAACCGTCAGTCACCCCGTTCACCGGCCTGCCGGTGGTCGGCGACGACGGCAAGGCGACCTTCCCGGTTTCCGTCGACCAGTTGCCCTCGACCACCAGGCTGGTCGACGCCAAGGTTACGGTCAGGATGCGCGAGACCGGCGGCCGCGCCGTCGAACGCTCGCTCAACTTCGCCATCCGGCCGCCGGGCCAGATGATCGGCATCCGCCCGGATTTCGACGGCGACGAGGTGCCGCAAGGCGGCACGGCGAAGTTCGGCCTGATTGCCGTCGACCCCGACGGCAAGCGCGAGGCGCTCCAGGGCGCGCAATGGTCGCTGGTCAAGGTCGAACGCAATTACCAATGGTACCGCTCCAGCAATTCCTGGAATTATGAGCCGGTGACCTTCACCAAGTCGGTGGCCAGCGGCCAGGTCGACATGACCGCCGACGGCGAGGCCACCGTCTCGCTGCCGGTCGACTGGGGCCGCTACCGGCTCGAGATCGAGACGTCTGACCCGGAGGGCCCGGCGACCAGCTACGAGTTCGACGCCGGCTGGTATGTCAGCTCCACCACCACCGAAACGCCCGACGGCCTCGAAATCGCCCTCGACAAGGACAGCTATGCGGCCGGCGAAGTGGCCAAGCTCAAACTGTCGCCGCATTTTGCCGGCGAGCTGCTCGTCACCATCGGCGCCGACAAGCTCTTGAAGACCGTCACCGCCAGCGTGCCGGCCGGCGGCAGCACCATCGACATCCCGGTCGGCGACGACTGGGGCGCCGGCGCCTATGTCACGGCAACGCTGTTCAGGCCGGGTGATGCGCAGGAAACCCGCATGCCGGCGCGCGCCATCGGCGTCAAATGGCTGAAGGTCGATCCGGGCTCGAAAAAACTCGCCGTCAGCCTGACGCCGCCGGACAAGACCATGCCGCGCCAGCAGCTGTCGATCCCGGTTTCGGTGGCCGGCGTGCAGCCGGGCGCCAACGCCTATGTCATGGTCGCGGCCGTCGACGTCGGCATCCTCAACCTGACCAACTACAAGGTGCCGGATCCGGAGACCTGGTTCTTCGGCCAGCGCATGCTCGGCCTTGAAGTACGCGACCTCTACGGCCGCCTGATCGACGGCTCGCTGGGCACGACCGGCAAGCTGCGCAGCGGCGGCGACGGCGCCAACATCCAGTCGCAAGGCAGCCCGCCGACCGAAAAGCTGGTCGCCTTCTTCTCCGGTCCGGTCCAGCTCGACGCCGACGGCAAGGCGCGGGTCGACTTCGACATCCCGCAGTTCAATGGCACCGTGCGCGTCATGGCCGTCGCCTGGACCGAGGACGGGGTCGGCCATGCCCAATCCGACGTGATCGTGCGCGATCCGGTGGTGATCACCGCCGGCCTGCCGCGCTTCCTGGCGCCCGGCGATTCGGCCGTCATGCGGCTCGATGTCACCGACGCCGACGGTCCGGAGGGCGACTATGCGCTGTCTATAAGCACGTCAGGCGATCTTTCGACCGGCGATGCCGCCCTGCCCGAAAAGCTGACGCTGGCCAAGGGCAAGCGGCAGACGCTGACCGTGCCGCTGATCGCTGAAACGCCGGGCAACGCCTCGATCACCATCAAGCTCGCCCATGCCGACGGCACCGCTGTCGAGCAGACGCTCTATGTTCCGGTGCGGCCGGCGCAATTGCCGGTGACCACCCGTATGGTGGTCGACCTCAAGGGCAAAGGCGGCTCGCTGCGCGTTGACAAGGAGCTCTTGGCGGCAAGCCTGCTCGACGGTGCTTCGGTCAGCGTCGGCGTTTCACAGGCGGCGGCCTTCGACGTGCCCTCGCTGCTGATGACGCTCGACCGCTACCCCTATGGCTGCGCCGAGCAGACCACCAGCCGGGCCATGCCGCTGCTCTATGTCAACGAGATGGCGTCGGGCGTCGGCATGGCCAGCGACGCCGATCTGCACGGCCGCATCCAGGACGCCATCTACAAGGTGCTGAGCTATCAGGCCTCGGCCGGCAGCTTCGGCCTGTGGGGCCCGGGCTCCGGCGATTTGTGGCTCGACGCCTATGTCACCGACTTCCTGACCCGGGCGCGCGAGCAGAAATACGACGTGCCGGCGCTGGCGATGAACCAGGCGCTGAGCAATCTGCAAAACGCGATCGGCTACGACCAGGACGTCAAGGATCGCGGCAGCGAGATCGCCTATGCGCTCTATGTGCTGGCCCGCAACAAGAAGGCCTCGATCGGCGATCTGCGCTACTATGCCGACACCCAGCTCGAAGCCTTTACCAGCCCGATGGCCGTGGCCCAATTGGCGGCGGGCCTGGCGCTCTATGGCGATACGCAGCGCTCGGAAGCCACCTTCCAGGCCGCCCTGCAACTGGCCAATTCGACCTCGGCATACGACTACTACAGGTCCGATTATGGCTCGCCGCTGCGTGACGGCGCAGCGATGCTGGCGCTTGCCGCCGAATCCAAGCCGGTGCCGACGATCGTGCCGGCGCTGATCAAGCGGGTGACGCAGGAACGCGCCGCCGTCAGATGGACCAGCACGCAGGACGAGTCCTGGATGCTGCTGGCGGCGCGTGCCCTGAAGGCCGGCAATGATGCGATCGCGCTGACCATCAATGGCGCGCCGCATGCCGGCGCCTATTCGGACCAGATCGCCGGCAGCGACATTGCCGACAGTCCGCTGACCGTCGCCAACACCGGCAGCAACCCGTTGCAGGCGGTCGTCACCACGGTGGCCTCGCCGATCCAGCCGCTGCCGGCCAGCGGCGACGGCTTCACCATCGGCCGCACCTACTACAAGCTCGACGGCACCGAAGCCAATGTCACGCAGGCGACCCAGAACGAACGCTATGTCGTCGTGCTCAGTATCTACGAGCAGAACAAATGGCCGTCGCGGCTGGTGATCACCGATCTGCTGCCGGCCGGCTTCGAGATCGATAATCCGGGCCTGGTTTCCAGCGCCCAATTGTCGAATTTTTCCTGGCTGGCCCAGACCGACGCCGCCCATCTCGAATTCCGCGACGACCGTTTCGTCGCCGCTTTCAATCCGAACGACGGCGACGGCGACCGCAACATCACGCTCGCCTATGTCGTGCGTGCGGTGACGCCGGGCACCTATGCCCATCCGGCGGCTACCGTCGAAGACATGTACCGGCCGCAATATTCGGCCCGCACCGCGACCGGCATGATGGAGGTCAGGGCGCCGTAAGGCAAAGATGGCGAACCATGGCGATGGCGCTGCCCCTCATTGCCCTGCCGGGCATTTCTCCCCGTATAGTGGCGGGGAGAAAGAGGCCTGCGCCGAAATTTTCGCCAAACTCGAACGCTGCTGAAAAGCCGCTGTGGGCCGTGACAGCCCCCTTCTCCCCGTCACTATACGGGGAGAAGGTGCCGGCAGGCGGATGAGGGGCAGCGCCGTGCTCTCCAAAAAATTCCTGCGCCGTTCAGCCATCGCCGCCGCCTCCCTCTCCGGCTTCGCAGCAATCGCCGCCGCCACCCTTTGGCAGCTCGACCGCGCCTTTCCGCCGCCGCTGCCGGCGGCGCTGACGGTATCGACCGAAGTCCAGGACCGCGACGGCCAACTGTTGCGGGCCTTCGCCACGCCGGACGGCTATTGGCGGCTCGCCACCCGCCTCGACCAGGTCGACAGACAGTTCGTCGACATGCTGGTGACTTACGAGGACAAGCGCTTCTGGGATCATGAAGGCGTCGACGTGCTGGCGCTGGCCCGCGCCGTCGGCCAGTTCGCGACCAATGGCCGTATCGTCTCCGGCGGCTCGACGCTGTCGATGCAGCTCGCCCGGCTGACCGAACCGCGCGACAGCCGCAGCCTCGGCTCCAAGCTCAAGCAGCTGCTGCGCGCCCTGCAGATCGAGCGGCGGCTCACCAAGCGCGAGATCCTCGAACGCTATCTGACGCTGGCGCCCTATGGCGGCAATCTCGAAGGCGTGCGCGCCGCCTCGCTGGCCTATTTCGGCAAGGAGCCGAAGCGGCTGACCGTTTCGGAGGCGGCGCTGCTCGTCGCGCTGCCGCAACTGCCGGAAAAGCGCCGGCCCGACCGCAACCTCGCAATCGCCCACGCCGCCCGCGACCGGGTGCTGACGCGAATGGTCGCATCAGGCCTGCTCGGCGAGCGCGAGGCCGCACGTGCCGCGCTCGACGATGTTCCCGCCAGCCGCCGCCCGCTGCCGGCGCTTGCCGCCCATGCCGCTTATACAGTGCTGCCCCGGGCCGTCGCAGGCCACAAGCTGCGGCTGACGATCCGCAAGAGTGTCCAGGAAGGACTGGAACAGGTGGCCAGGGATGCCGCCGCCAGGCTCAGCCCTCGCCTGTCCGTCGCCATGGTGCTGGCCGACGCCCGCACCGGCGACATCCTCGGCGAAGTCGGCTCCGCCGACTATTTCGACGCCAGCCGCTCCGGCTGGATCGACATGACTAGGATCGTCCGCTCGCCCGGTTCGACGCTGAAGCCGTTCATCTACGGGCTCGCCTTCGAGCAGGGATTGGTGGCGCAGGAAACGCTGATCGATGACAGGCCGACGGATTTCTCCGGCTATCGGCCGAAGAATTTCGACATGGGCTATCAGGGCGACGTCAGCATCAGGCAGGCGCTGCAGCTGTCGCTCAACGTGCCGGCGATCAGTGTGCTCGACGCGGTCGGGCCGGCGCGGCTGCTCGCGCGCTTCCGGCAGGCCGGCGTCACGCCGATCCTGCCCGTCAACAAGGCGCCGGGTCTCGCCATCGGCCTTGGCGGCGTCGGCGTGACGTTGCGCGACCTCGTCCAGCTCTATGCCGGGCTCGCCAATGGCGGCAAGGCACACACGCTGCATGACGGCACCGAGCCGGCGAATGCCGAGCGCTCGACCGCTACCGTCCTCGACGATCAGGCGAACTGGCAGATCACCGACATATTGTCGGGCGTCAAGCCGCCCGAGGGCGCCGCCCGGCGCGGCATTGCCTACAAGACCGGCACCTCCTACGGCTACCGCGATGCCTGGTCGGTCGGCTTCGACGGGCGCTACGTACTGGGCGTCTGGGTCGGCCGTCCCGATGCCGGCGCGGTGCCCGGCCTGTCCGGCTATGTCTCGGCCGCACCGATCCTGTTCGAGGGCTTTGTCCGCTCTGGCCTGGCTGCCGTGCCGCTGCCAGGCCAGCCGGCCGGCGTCACTAGACCCAGGCGCGACGATCTGCCGGTGACATTGGCGCGCTTCGGTTCTGGCGCCGACGGCCTGGTCCAGGCGACGCCGACCGAGCCCGCGCCGACGATCATCTTTCCGCCCGACGGCGCCCACGTCGATCTCGCCGCCACCACCGCCGACGCCACGCCACTGGTGCTGAAGCTGCAAGGCGGCCGCGCCCCGTTCCGCTGGCTGGCCAATGGCAAGCCGCTGGTCGGCATCGACCGGCGGCGCACCGCGACCTGGCAGCCGGACGGCGCCGGCTATTCGACCCTGACCGTGATCGACGCGGCCGGGCGTGCGGCCAGCGTGAAAGTGTTCGTTGAATAGAATGCGCCAAGGGATTCAGGGAATTGGCTTTCCATTAGGTCGGCGAGTAAGCAGGACACGCTCGACTCCTCAGGCCATTGCCGAGGCGCGACCTGTCTCTAGATAGATTGCTTCATGTGCCCGGAATCCGCACTGCAGCGTTGCGAGGAAAGAATTTCTTCGTGATGCCGAAAGCCGGCGAAAAATTGCTTCATAAGGCCAAAAAAAACAACATTGAATGCATCTAATTTCTACCAATTCAGTAGATTGAGGTGATCTCAACGGAGGCGGAAATGACCAATCCTCATTTCAGGAAACTGCTCGGCGCACTGGTCGCCACATCTGTCCAGTTCGGCACGCTCGGTTTCGCGTTCGCCGATACCACCATCCTCAATGTGTCGTATGATCCGACGCGTGAGCTGTACAAGCAATTCGACGAAGCGTTCGCCGCTCACTGGCAGGCCGAGACCGGCGAGACGGTAACCGTCCAGCAATCGCATGGCGGGTCGGGCGCACAGGCCCGTGCCGTGATCGACGGCCTCGACGCCGACGTGGTGACGCTGGCGCTAGAAGGCGACATCAACGCCATCGTCGAGAAATCGAAGAAAATCAATCCCGACTGGCGGACCAGATTCGAGAACAATTCGGCGCCCTACACCTCGACCATCATCTTCCTCGTCCGCAAGGGCAATCCGAAAGGCATCCAGGACTGGGGCGATCTGGTCAAGGACGACGTCCAGGTGATCACGCCCAACCCCAAGACTTCGGGCGGCGCACGCTGGAACTATCTCGCCGCCTGGGCCTATGCCAACGCCAAGGATGGCGGCGACGAGGCCAAGACAAAGGAATTCGTCGGCAATCTGTACTCTCATGTTCCGGTGCTCGACACCGGTGCGCGCGGCGCAACCGTGACCTTCGCGCAAAAAGGCCTCGGCGACGTGCTGCTGGCCTGGGAAAACGAGGCCTATCTGGCGCTCGACGAATTCGGCGCCGACAATTTCGATATCGTCTACCCGCCGACCTCGATCCTGGCCGAGCCGCCGGTCGCCGTGGTCGACGCCAATGTCGATGCCAAGGGCACGCGAAAAGTCGCCGAAGCCTATCTGAGCTACCTCTACTCCAAGGAAGGCCAGACGCTAATCGCCAAGAACCACTATCGCCCGTCGAAGCCGGATTTGGTACCGCCCGAGGACCTCGCCAAACTGCCTGAGATCAAGCTGATCACCATCGACGATCCGCTTTTTGGCGGTTGGAAGAAAGCACAGCCTTACCATTTCGGCGACGGTGGTATATTCGACCAGATCTACAAGCCGGCCCAGTAGACCCAGTTAGCTAGACTCTAGATCAGGACGACATGACCACAGCACCCGCCAAGGCGGGGTGGCGGTTCAGACAGCCGAGCGTCATTCCGGGTTTCGGATTGACGCTCGGCTTCTCGCTTGCCTACCTCACGCTCATCATCCTCATTCCCTTGTCAGGGCTGATCTGGCGATCGGCCGCGCTTGGCTGGGCCGATTTCTGGGCGATCGCCACCGACCGCCGCACCATCAACGCGCTTGAAATCAGCTTTGGCACCGCCTTCATTGCCGCCATGGTCAATGTCGTCTTCGGCACGATCGTTGCCTGGGTGCTGGTGCGCTACAGCTTTCCTGGCCGCCGCATCGTCGATGCCATGGTCGACCTGCCCTTCGCCTTGCCGACGGCGGTCGCCGGCATCGCGCTGACCACGCTCTACGCGCCGAACGGCTGGCTCGGCAGTCTGCTGGCGCCGCTCGGCGTCAAGGTCGCCTATACGCCGCTCGGCATCGTCATCGCGCTGATCTTCATCGGCCTGCCTTTTGTCGTGCGCACCGTCCAGCCGATCATGGAGGAGATCGACAAGGAGGTCGAGGAAGTGGCTGCCACGCTCGGCGCCAATCGCTTCCAGACAATCGCCCGGGTTCTGCTTCCGGGCCTGGCGCCGGCCATCGTCACCGGTTTCGCGCTGGCTTTCGCGCGCGGTGTCGGCGAGTACGGCTCCGTCATCTTCATCGCCGGCAACCTGCCCTACAAATCCGAGATCGCGCCGCTTCTGATCGTCATCCGGCTGGAGGAATACAATTATGCGGCGGCGACCGCGATCGCGGCGATCATGCTCGCTTTGTCGTTCGTGATGCTGCTGGTCATCAATCTGGTCCAGACGTGGAGCCGCAAGCGCTATGGCTGATCCGGAGATCAAATCCTACGCACCGCACCACGAAAGCCAGTCGGCGGCAGTGACCGAGAGCCGCCCGGCGAAAGCCGTGCTGATGATCGTGACCTTTGCCTTCCTCGGCATTTTCCTGCTGTTGCCGCTGATCGTCGTCTTCAACGAGGCTTTCGCAAAGGGCATCGGTGCCTATACCGAGGCGCTGACCAATCCCGACACGCGTTCGGCGATCCACCTGACGCTGCTGGTGGCGGCGATCTCGGTGCCGCTCAACATCGTCTTCGGCGTCTCCGCCGCCTGGGCGATCGCCAAGTTCGAGTTCAAGGGCAAGGCCTTCCTGACCACGCTGATCGACCTGCCGTTTTCGGTATCGCCGGTCATTTCCGGCCTGGTCTATGTGCTGTTATTCGGCGCGCAAGGCCTGTTCGGCGCCTGGCTGAAGGCGCATGGCATCGTCATCCTGTTTGCCGTGCCGGGCATCGTGCTGGCCACCATCTTCGTCACCTTCCCGTTCGTCGCCCGCGAACTGATCCCCTTGATGCAGGAACAGGGCAACGGCGACGAGGAGGCGGCGCTATCGCTCGGCGCCAATGGCTGGCAGGCGTTCTGGTACGTGACGCTGCCCAACGTCAAATGGGGGCTGCTCTACGGGGTCTTGTTGTGCAATGCCCGCGCCATGGGCGAGTTCGGCGCGGTCTCCGTCGTGTCGGGCCACATACGCGGACTGACTAACACCATGCCGCTGCATGTCGAAATCCTCTATAACGAATACAATGCCGCAGCCGCCTTCGCCGTCGCTTCACTGCTTGCCGGCCTGGCGCTGGTCACGCTGGTCTTGAAAACACTTCTCGAGATGCGCTACGGCGCCGAGCTCGCCGCGACGCGCGGACACTGAAAAAAGGGACGGTTGATGGAAGTTCGCGTTGCCAACGTGCGTAAGGAGTTTGAGCGGTTTCCGGCCCTCCACGACGTTTCGCTTGACATCAAGTCCGGCGAACTGATCGCGCTGCTCGGGCCGTCCGGCTCCGGCAAGACGACGCTGCTCAGGCTGATCGCCGGGCTGGAGCGGCCGACGAAAGGAAAGATCTTCTTTGGCGAGGAGGATGCGTCGCAAAAGTCGATCCAGCAGCGCAATGTCGGCTTCGTGTTCCAGCATTATGCGCTGTTTCGCCATATGACGGTCGCCGACAATATCGGCTTTGGCTTAAAAGTTCGGCATGGCGCGTCACGGCCGTCGGCGCAGGAAATCCGCCGCCGTGCCTCAGAGCTTCTCGACCTCGTCCAGCTTTCCGGCTTGGAAAAGCGCTATCCGGCTCAGCTTTCGGGCGGCCAGCGCCAGCGCGTGGCGCTGGCCCGCGCGATGGCGATCGAACCGGCCGTGCTTTTGCTGGACGAGCCGTTCGGCGCGCTCGACGCCCAGGTCCGCCGCGAATTGCGCCGCTGGCTGCGCGACATCCACGACGCCACCGGCCACACCACGGTCTTTGTCACCCATGACCAGGAAGAAGCGCTCGAGCTCGCCGACCGCGTCGTGGTGATGAGCCAGGGCAGCATCGAGCAGGTCGGCACCGCCGACGAAATCTACGACACGCCGAACTCGCCCTTCGTCTATGGCTTCATCGGTGAATCGAGCGCGCTTCCCGTCAAGGTCGAGGACGGCCAGGTCTGGATCGCCGACCGCCCGATCGGGCTGTCGGCGCCGCAGGCGCCGCGGGGCGAAGCAACGCTGTTCTTCCGCCCGCACGATGTCGACCTGGTGGACGAATGCAATGGCTGCATCGCCGGCACGGTCGCCGCCAGCCGCCGCGTCGCCGGCACCAGACGGGTGGAGCTCGAAATCGGCGGCGAGCGCCGGCGGGTCGAGATCGAGCTGCCGGTCGACCATCCGGCGGCGCAGAAAAGCCGGGTCGCGTTCAGGCCGCGGCGCTGGAAACTTTTTCCGGCTGCTTGATCCTCTGTCCGGCGCTACGCCAGCCAGTTCTCGACCTTCAGGCCTTTGATCCGGTTGAACTCTCCCATGTTGGCGGTCACCAAGGTGGTGATGCGCAGGATGGCGCTGGTGGCTCTGCCCGCCGGGTTTCGGACCATATCGCTGATAATGTTGGTGTCCAGCATGAACCGCATTAAAAAAATTCCTCGGATTTGACAGGCATATCGTCGGTCTCGGGGAAGTCTCCCTCGGGACCGAGCGGCGGCTCTTGCGCCCATTGCGCGAGCAGCGCCGAGAGGCCAAGTTTGCGGACCGGCTCGATGACCAAGCGGTCGCCTTCACGGCTGATCAAGACCTTTTCGCCGGGGAGCTCGAACTTGACAGGAATGCGCACCGCTTGGCTGCGATTGTTGCGAAACAGCTTCGCCTCTTTCGGCGGGGTTTTGGAATGGCGGGGCTGGGGCATAGCGATGGCTCCTTTGTATACATCATTTGTAAAATGCCAGGCAGTGTCGCGATGCAATCGTTTTGCCAACGCACGGGGACCGCTGCCTAGGTGCATCGAAAGACTCCGCGTGAAAGAAAATCCTAGCGACGGCCCGGAATGGGAACATTTTTCTCGCGAGGGCCTGGCGAAGGCGCTCTCCGTGTCTCGTCGCCCACCGTGCCTTGCCGCTATGGTTCGGCAATAAGCGCACTGCATTGGAGTTCTGTTTTCATGAAGCGATTTTTGCTTGGCGTCGCCACATTGGCCGGCCTGTTCCTGGCATCCTCCCAAGCCTGGTCGGCCGACAGACTGCTGAATGCGTCCTATGATGTCGGCCGCGAACTGTTTGCGCAGGTCAACAAGGCCTTCATCGCCGAGCACCCCGGGGCGGCCATCGATCAGTCGCATGCCGGGACGTCGGCGCAGGCGCGTGCCATCGCCGAAGGCCTCGGCGCCGATGTCGTCACCTTCAACCAGGTCCTCGACATCGACTTCCTGGTCTCGAAGGGGCTTATCTCCGCCGACTGGCAGAAGGACTTCCCCGACAACGCCTCGCCTTTCTATTCGCTGCCGTCCTTTTTGGTGCGCGCCGGCAACCCGAAGAACATCGAGGATTGGAACGATCTCGTGCGCGACGACGTCCAGGTTATCTTCCCCAACCCGAAAACGTCGGGCAATGCGCGCTACACCTATCTAGCGGCCACCGCCTACGCCAAGGAAGCCTTCAAAGGCGACGATGCCAAGGTGAAGGAATTCGTCACCAAACTGTTCAACAACGTGCCGATCTTCGACTCTGGCGGGCGCGCCGCCACCACCACCTTCGTGCAGCGTGAGATCGGCGACGTGCTGATCACCTTCGAGTCGGAAACGCGCGGCGTCCGCAGGGAGTATGGCGATGACAAGTTCGAGCAGGTGACGCCCTCGGTCAGCCTGCTGGCGGAGTTTCCGGTGGCGATCGTCGACACGGTCGCCGACGAGCATGGCACGCGTGACCTCGCCAAGACCTATCTCGATTTCCTCTACACGCCGCAGGGCCAGGACATCGCCGCCCGCAACGGCCTGCGGGCTCGCGACGCGGCGGTCGCAGCCAAATACAAGGCCGAGTTTCCCGACGTCCGGCTGCTGACGGTCGAAGATGTCTTCGGCGGCTGGGCCAAGATCCAGGCCGAGCATTTCGCCGCCGGCGGACTGCTCGACCAGACCTATGGCAGCCGCTGAAGCAAGCGATCTTCGAAATCGATAGAAAACCGGCTTTTGCCGGCCTTCTTCGTTTTTCGCGCTCCGGACAGGTGATTTCCCGCACGTTCCTAGCGCGCCGTCCAAAACGTCACGAAGAATCAACGTGTTTGTGCCTACTGTGCCCGCGGACGGCTTGTTTCGCGAAACTGCATCGCGCGACAAAACGTCATGATTTGCACACAAACAACCGCCAGATGCGGGCGGTTGGGGTTTTCATGAACTGAATCGGGCATGCTTACCAAAAAAGGCAAATACGGCCTCAAGGCCCTCGTGCATCTGTCAGGCTTGCCGGTCGGCCAGCTGGCGTTCGTCAACGACATTGCCGTCGCCAACAACATCCCGAAGAAATTCCTCGATGCCATTCTGGGCGAATTGCGCAATGCCGGGTTCGTCCAGAGCCGCAAGGGCAAGGAAGGCGGCTATCGCCTCGCCCGGCCGGCCTCCGAGATCAAGATCGGCCATGTCGTGCGTGTCCTCGACGGGCCGCTGGCGCCGATCCCTTGCGCCAGCCGCACCCAATATCAGCGCTGCGATGATTGCGACGAGGCGACATGCCAGGTCCGGAACATGATGCTGGAGGTGCGCCATGCGATCGCCGAGGTGCTGGACAAGCGCAGCCTCGCCGCCATGCGCGACGCCGACAATGACGATTTTCCAGTCGAACTGACGTCACAGATCTGATCTGGCGTCTTGAAGTGGAATCGGCGCCAGCGAACCCTCATGAATTCGCCTCGAACAGGCTTGTGACGTCAGCCACAATATCGGCGATCGGGCGCGTCGCATCGAGCGTCAATACCTTCTCGTCGGCTGCCGGCGGCTCGAGCGTCGCGAACTGGCTGTCGACCAGGCTTGCCGGCATGAAATGGCCCTGGCGGGAGCCGACACGCTGCTTTGCGGTCGCGGGGTCGATTTCCAGGTAGAGGACCAAAATGTCCTGGCAAAAACCGCGCAGACGCTCGCGATAACTGCGCTTGAGCGCCGAGCAGGCGGCGACGACGCTCTGCCCATCGCCGACCGGTCCGGCAATGCGCCGGCCGATCGCGTCGAGCCAGCCTTCGCGCAATGCGTCGGTCAGCGGCTCGCCGCTTGCCATGCGCGCGACGTTTTCCGGTGGATGCAGCCAGTCGCCCTCGACGAAGGCAGCGCCCAGCGCCGCCGCCAGCGCTTCGCCGACCGCCGACTTGCCACAGCCGGCGACGCCCATCACCACGACGGCCGGTGCGGGCCGAATGCGATCGCTCTGCATTTGTGCTGTCTTTTCGTCCACGATGCGGGTCAGCGGCTGGCCGGCGCGCGGCCGTAAAGCAGGAGCATGGCGACGATGACGACGCCATAGATGATCTGCCGCCCCGCCTCCGGCATCTGCATGACGGAAAGAATGGATTGCAAAAGCGTGATCAGGATGACGCCCGCGACCGTGCCGAGATAGGAGCCGCGGCCGCCGAGGATCGAGGTGCCGCCAAGCACCACCGCAGCGATCGACGGCAGGAGATAGGCGTCGCCCATCGACTGCGCCGCCTTGGAGGCATAGCCGGCCAGAAGGACGCCGCCGAAGGCGGAGAGCCCGCCGGATACGGCGAAGGCGATCAGCACCACGCGCCGCGTGTCGATGCCGGAAAGGTAGGCGGCGCGCTCGCGGTTGCCGATGCCGTAGACCGTGCGGCCGAAGCCGGTGCGGGTCAGCACGAAAACCATCGCAGCACCGATCAGCGCCCAGATGACGACGGCGTTGGGCACGCCCGGAATGGCAAAGCCGGTCGCCAGATAGCGCATCGCCCGGGTCGCCGAATCCTGTGGCGAGAAGCCGCCGGTATAGACCACCATCAGCCCTTGCGCGACGGCATTGGTGGCGAGCGTGATGATCATCGAGGGAATGCGCAGATAAGCGACGCCGATGCCGTTGACGATGCCGATCGCGACGCCGCAGAAAATGCCGAACGGGATCGCCAGCGCCACGCCGAGCGGGCCGTAGGCGGCGGCCGCACAGGCCATCATCGCGCCCGTCGCCACCGACCACGGCACCGACAGGTCGATCTGGCCAAGCAGGATGACCAGCATCATTCCGGTGGCGATGACGCCGAGAAACGACGCCACCTTGAGCTGCTGCAGCAGATATTCCGGCGACAGGAAGCTGCGCGAATAAAGGCTGCCGACAAACAGCAGCAGCACGATGCAGGCAAAGGCGGTCAGCACCGCAGGGTCGGCGCGGCGGATGAATTTCGGCATGCGGCCGGCGATGCCGGCGATGGTCGTTTCGCTCACAGGAACCACTCCAGCCGGTTGCGGACCCTGAACAGGGCGAAGGCGCCGAGGCTGACGGCGATCAGCAGGATGACGCCCTGGAACAGCGGCTGCCAGAGCGGATCGAAATCGAAGACGAAGAGCAGGTCGCCGATGGTGCGGAAGGCGAGCGCGCCGAAAATCGCGCCGATGGCGCTGCCCTTGCCGCCGAACAATGAGACGCCGCCGAGCACCACGGCGGCGATCGAGAACAGCGTATAGGCATTGCCGCTGGCATAGGCCGCCTCGCCCGTATAGGTGAAGAAGGTCAGGAACAGCCCGCCGATCGCGGCCAGCAGGCCGGCCAGCGCATAGGCGGCGAATTTTCCCCGGCGGATCGGCACGCCGGACATGTAGGCTGCCATCTCCGACGATCCGGCCGCGTAAGCGGCGCGGCCGAGCACCGACCGGCTGAACGGCACCCAGACGACGAGCACGATGGCCAGCAGCGCCACCAGGCTCGCCGGCACCACGCCGAACAGCCGCCCGGTCAGCGCGTCGGCAAGATCCTCGTTGACCGAACCGCCCGGGAACGGTCGCAGCAGCAGCGCGATGCCGAAATAGACCGCGCCGGTGGCAATGGTGGTGACGATCGGCTGCAGCCGTCCGTAGATGACGATGGCGCCGTTGATCGCCCCGCACAGCAGTCCGGTGCCGAGCACCGCGACGACGCCGAAGGCGGTCTCGATGCCGGTGCCGATGACCAGCCATGAGGCCAGGCAATTGGTCAGCAGAAAGATCATGCCGACGGAAAGGTCGATGCCGGCGGTGATCACCACCAGCGTCTGCGCCATGGCGACGAAGGCAAGCAGCACGCCTTTGTTGGAAGCCGTCTGCACGACATTGGCGGTAAAGCCGGCCGGATGGTTCGAGGTGTAGATCGTGAACATCACGATGAAGATACCGAACGCCAGCAGCGTTCCGCGTTGTTCGGCAAGCCAGTAGCGCCAATCCTTCACGCGTCTGCTCCTTGGCTGACGGGCATCTCTTCGCCATGGATGTTGAGCGCGCTGGCGATCAGCGCCCGCTCGGTGATTTCGGCGCCGACCAGCTCGCGCTTGACCGCTCCGTCATAGAGCACCAGCACCCGGTCGCAGCAGCCGATCAGCTCGTCATAGTCGGTCGAGTAAAACAGGATCGCCGCGCCCTGGTCGGCAAGCTTGCGCATCAGCTGATACAGTTCCTGCTTGGTGCCGACGTCGATGCCGCGCGTCGGGTCGTTGAGCAGGATGATGCGCGGCTGCCGCATCAGCCATTTGGCGATGACCACCTTCTGCTGGTTGCCGCCGGACAGCGCGCCAACCGGGATGTCGAGGCCGGCCGTCTTGATCGCCAGCAGCGCGACCATGTCGTCGATCAGCCGCTGTTCGGCGGCACGGTCGATGATGCCGGCCCTGGATAACCGGTCGAGTGCGGCAAAGGAGAGGTTTTCGCGCACCGTCATCGGCAGCATCAGGCCTTCGGTCTTGCGGTCCTCCGGGATCAGCGCCATGCCGATCCGGTCACCGCGGGCCTTGGCCGGGCTGGCGATCGCCACCGGCTTGCCGTCGATCAGTATCTGGCCGCTGAGGCCGCGCAGCACGCCGAAGAAGGCGAGCAGCAATTCGCGCTGGCCCTGGCCGTCGAGACCGCCGAGGCCGACGACCTCGCCTGCCCCGACCGTGAGCGAGATATTGTCCAGCCGGTCGGTCCACGACAGTTTTCGCGCCTCAAGCACCGGAGCGGTTATAGCCGGGGGGCGCACCGGCTTCGGTGGAAAAATATGGCTGTATTCGCGGCCGATCATCAGCTCGACGACTTCATTGTCGCTCTTCGAGCCCGCAGCATAGCTGGCGACGTTGCGGCCGTTGCGGTACACCGTGCACTGGTCAGCTAGTTCGGCGATCTCGTTCATCCGATGCGAGATGTAGAGCAGCGCCAACCCTTCCGAGCGCAGCCGCTTCAAGACGCCAAAAATCTTGGCGACGTCGGCCGCGGTCAGCGCCGAGGTCGCCTCGTCGAGGATCAGGATGCGCGGCTTCCTGGCAAGTGCTTTGGCGATCTCGACCATCTGCCGTCTTGAAAGCGGAAGATCCTTGACCAGCGCCAGTGGGTGGATGTCGGCGGCGCCTGCACGCGCCAGGGCTTCCTCCGCGATGCGCCGCTGCGCCTTGCGGTCGATCATGCCGAACCGTTTCGGCGGATCGGAAATGACGATGTTGTCGGCGACGCTGAGTTCGGGGACGAGTGACAATTCCTGGAAGATGCAGACGATGCCGGCCTGGTTGGCCGCGGCCGGCGACGCGAAGCTCACCTCGCTTCCGTCCAGCATCATGCGGCCTTCGTCAGGCGCGACGACGCCGGCCATGACCTTGATCAGCGTCGATTTGCCGGCGCCGTTTTCGCCGAGGATAGCGTGGATGCTGCCTGGCGTGACCGAAAGCTCGGCCTTTTCCAGCGCCCGCACACCGCCATAGCGCTTGGATATGCCCTCCATGCGGAAGAGCGGAACCGCACCGTCCATCGGCCCCTCCCAAGGCGCTTGTTCTTCGGGACCGGCGCCACGGAATACCCGCGGCGCCGAGCGATCAGCCTACTGGTTCTCCTTGCTCTGGCCCATGATTTCCTGCGCGGTGAAATTGATGCCGCAGGTCGGGAAGGAATTGCCGACGAAGAAATTGTCGGACTGGTCGGGGAAATAGTCCTCGCCCTCCTTGAGGTTCGGATCCTCGACGATCGCCAGCGGCAGCTTCACCGCCTGCGGGACGACCTGGCCTTCGAGCGCAGCGATCGCCGTCTTGATGGCGACCGCCACCTGGGCGGGTCCGGTTCCGGCCGACGAGCATTTCAGCCCTTCTGAGGCAAACTTGGCGCAGAATTTGCGAAAGCCATTCTCCGTTTCGCCGCCGAACGGCACGAACGGATGCTTGGCGTCGATCATCGCCTGGACGATGCCGGTGTCGCCGCCCTGCCCGGTGACGCCGTCGAAGGGACCGTTGGTGGCGATCGCGTCGGCCGTAGCCTTTTGCGCGACGCCATCGTCCCATTTGCCGACGACTTCGGTGACCTCCCACTTCTTGCCCGAAGCGTCGAGGGCCTCATGGATGCCGTTGTGGCGGTCGGTGTCGACTGACGT
The DNA here is from genome assembly GCF_055811455.1 of Mesorhizobium sp. WSM4845. NCBI lineage: Bacteria > Pseudomonadati > Pseudomonadota > Alphaproteobacteria > Hyphomicrobiales > Phyllobacteriaceae > Mesorhizobium > Mesorhizobium sp. WSM4845. The sequence continues at coordinate 105,318 of NZ_JBVVQA010000008.1, read as the reverse complement.
GCCGGCAACGCCGCGCACCTCGAGGAGCTTGCCGCCATTGGGGATATGCTTGATCAGCCAGTTGGCCCACAACTCGCCAAGGCCTTTCTGGTCGACATTGACGTTGATGGCGTCCTTGGTGTCGAGGATGTTGTCGAAGGCGACCAGCACGACGCCGGCTTGCTTGGCACGCTTGATGACCGGACCGAATGCCGTCGGATTCTGCGCGTTGACGACGATCGCGTCATAGCCGGAATCGATGAAATTGTTGATCGCCGAAATCTGCGCCGGCACGTCTTCGCCGGTCGAGACGACCTTGAATTCCTTGAGCTTGGCCGCGACCTCCGGCTGCGCCGCATAGGCTTTTGCCGTCTGCACCATCTGGATGCGCCAGGTGTTGGCGATATAGCCATTGGCGAGCGCGATGCGGTACGGGCCTTCCTTCTTGGGAAACTTGAAGAACTGCGTGTCGGCGGCCCATGGCGCGAAGCATTCCGGCTCGGCGGATGGGCCTGCGACGATTTCGGGTTCGGCGAGCGCCGACGAACTCAGCATGACGAATGCAGTGGCGGCGACGACGCCACCTACGAGTGACTTGATCATCGATTTTCCTCCCAGTTGCAGTTTCTGATTGTTCTACGCGTCTCGCGTGCCTGGCTCGGCACCTCCTGCCTTGCCGTCGCGCTTTCAGGGTGGCCGAATGCCGACCCGATCTCCTCCCTCGTGGCCCAGTAAACCGGAATAAAAACTATCATATTATACATAATAAACAAGCATCATCTGTCGCTTATATATAATAAACAGACTTTCGCTGTTTTCGCGAGCTTTCGCCTGGATTTAACTGGTAGCGCTACCATGACGTAGAGTAAAGCGGCAATTCGCGATGCCTGCAAGCGCTTTCAGCGGCCAGTGCTTTCAGCGGGAAGTGCTCTCACGGCGCTTGAGTTCGAAGCCAAGGTCTACGACCGGTTGTTGCGGCCGCTTGCCTGCAATCCCCGCGAGCGCCATGGCGACCGACAGCCGGCCGATCTCGTAGCGAGGCGTCCGGACGCTGGTGACCGAGGGGAAAGCCACTTCCATCATGTCGAGATCGTTGAAGCCTGTGATGCCGATCGTCTTCGGCACGGCGATCGAGGCGCGGTGGCACTCGAACAGCGCGCCGAGCGCGATGTCGTCATTGTTGCAGAAAATCCCGTCCAGCGTCGGCATCTTGGCCAGCGCGTCGCGAAACAATTCGCGCCCGAGCGTCACGCTGGACGGCACCGGCGTGGTGGTGACAAGCCGCGCGTTGAACAGGCCGGCCGCCTCCATCGCCGCGCGATAGCCGGCCAGACGCCGCTGCGAGCGCGGGTCCATGCGCGCGCCGATGAAGCCGATGCAGCGATAGCCCATTTCGATCATGTGCTCAGTCGCCGCCCTGCCGCCATCGAAATGCGAGAAGCCGACCATCATGTCGACCGGATCGGGGCCGGTCTCCATGACCTGCACCACCGGGCAGCCGGCCGTCTCAAGCAGTCTTCGCGAAACTGGCGTCTGGTCGATGCCCGCCACGATCAGCGCCGCCGGGCGCTGCGGGCCGAACACCTGCAGCAGCCGTTCCTCCTCGAGGCCGGAATAATGGGTGTTGCCGAACTGGATGCGGTAGGAGCTGTCGGACAGGCTGTCATAGATGCCGCGCAGCACTTCGGCAAAGACGCTGTTGGTGAGCGACGGCACCAGCACGCCAAAGACCTCGGCGCGCGCCGAAGCCAATGCTCGCGCATTCGGATCGGGCAGATAGCCGAGCTCATCGACAGCAGCCTGGATCTGGCGGCGCAGATCCTCCGAAACGCGCTCCGGCTCGCGCAAGGCACGGGAGACGGTAATGGCGCCGACGCCGGCCTTGCGCGCGACATCGGCGATCGTCGGACGGCCGCCGCCACGGCGCGAGCGCGGTTTGGTCATAGCCTGGTCCCGAACGCGGCGCCCTCGCCGAAGCGCGACCGCGAAATGCTGTTCAGCGTCTTTGCCACTGTCGCCATGCCAATCCGACTTTGCCGCACCCGACTTGCCACACCCGTCTGGCGTCGCGCAGCCTTACCCCATTGTCAAGCGAACCGGGCAGGACGCTACCCGAACTCGGGTAGCGCCACTGTTTGAATTTCGGCTGTGTGTGGTGAGCGGGCGTCTTGTCGTCCACCGTGCTCAGTCTTCTACGCCGTGCGTCGTCCGCTGCGCCAGTTCGTGGCATAGGGCAACGCGAACAGATAGAGACCGCTGAGCATGAGCAAGCCGAGCGGGATCAGCGGCATGAGATATACCCAATAGGCCGGCTCGACACCTACGCCCAAGGTGATGAAGATGGCAGCGACGACCGCCGTAAAAATGATCGACAGCCAGCGGTGGAATTGCCGGATCCACGTGTTCCAGTTCATTTGGGACCTCCTCTGAAGACGAGCCGCACGACCCGCTTGGCGGCTTTTTTGCTACCTTGTTTCGTTGACAGACTTCTTGTTGGGCATTGCGTTTCGCCCTCAGATGCCTATGGCGCCGGCACGCCTATTCTATTCGCGCCAGGACCTGCTCCAGCTTCGCAAAGAACCGCTGCCATCCGTGTTGGGCGCCCTGATAGTACTGCTGCTGATCCGGCCGGAAGCCCAACTGCTCCATGCGCAGATGGGTCCCCGTGCTCGTAGGGGTGAGCGTCCATGTGACGACACTTCTGAGATCCTTGGTATCCCATGTGTAAGACAGCGTCTTGTTGGGCTCGAGTGCCTGGACCTGACAGTCGACCGTCCCCCAGTCCGCGCTCAGATTGAAACGGTGCCCCTCGTCTGGCTTGAAATCGTTCTTCATCAGCCACTCCTCGATCAAATCTGACTGGGTCAGCGCGCGCCAGATCTTTTCCGGCGGAAAAGCGACCTCCCGTTCGACAACGACGGCGCGCGTTTCGGTCTCGGTATTGGTCATTGGTCCATCCTTTTGAGCAGATCTTCGAGGTTGTCGAACCGGCTTTGCCAGAACCCAGCCATTTGGTTTGTCCAGTCGATCAGCGGCGCCAGGGCGCCGAGCTCCGCGCTATAGTGCGTGTTGCGGCCTTCGTGGCGATCGCGCACCAATCCGGCCTGCTTCAGCACCCCAAGATGCTTTGACACGGCCGGTTGCGAGACCCCGGCCCGAGCGGTCAGGGCCGCGACGGTCTGGTCTCCGTCGCGACACAGCCGCTCGAAGATGGCCCGTCGCGTCGGATCGGCAAGCGTTTTGAAGAGGATCTCGTGCGGCTGTGACATGGTGATCGATAACTCTCTGGCTATTGGAGACCAATAACCGCCGAGATATGTGTAAGTCAAGCACGAACCTGGCCGGGCTCCGCGTCACGGGGCCTACCCCATGTCGCTGCCATCGCTCTGGCCAGCGGGGAAGGTGCTCAGGCCATCGCCGCGGCGCTGCGCCGCGCCTTCCACAACAGCAGCACCATCGCTGCTATGTTCAGCAGGTTCCAGGCGATGCCGTTGAGGAACGCGGCGGCGTAGGAGCTGGTCAGATCGTAGATCCAGCCCGACATCCAGCCGCCGATTGCCATGCCGAAGATCGTTGCCATGATTACGATGCCGACGCGCTGGCCGGCCTCTTTGGCGGGCATGTATTCGCGCACGATGATGGCATAGCAAGGCACGATGCCGCCCTGCGACAGGCCGAAGACCAGCGAGACGACGTAAAGCGACGCGAGCCCGTCGAAGGGGATGTAGAACAACAGCGACAGGGCTTGCAGCACCGAGCCGATCAGCAGGGTTTTCACGCCGCCGATACGATCGGCAAGGAAGCCGGACGCCAGCCGGCTGACGACGCCCGCCGCCATCATGATCGACAGCATGTCGGCGCCTCGCGCCACGCCGTAGCCGAGATCCATGCAATAGGCGACGATATGGACCTGCGGCATCGACATCGCCACGCAGCAGCCAAGGCCGGCGACGACGAGCAACACCTGCAGCGCTGCCGGTGACAGCGTGATCGGCTGGACCGGCCGGCTGCCAGGTGAACCGGGAGCGGCGGCATGTGGTGCGCCGCGCCTGAGCAGCGTGATCAGCGGCAGCATGGTGGCGAGGCAGACGGCGCCGATCGCGGCATAGGTGAAGCGCCAGCCCTCGCTCTGTATCACGTAGGGCATTGCCAACGGCCAGATCACCCCGGCGAGATAGCTGCCGGCGGCGGCAGCCGTCACCGCGACGCCGCGGCGGCGGTTGAACCAGTGCGAGATGTCGGCGATCAGCGGCCCGAAAATCGCCGACGTGCCGACGCCGATCAAAAGTCCCTGGACAAGGGTGAACTGCAGGATCGAAGTGGTCAGCGACGCCAGCAGGAACCCGGTACCGAGCGTCACCGAGGCAATGAGCGCCGGTATCCAGTAGCCGATGCGGTCGATGGCGCGGCCGACCAGCACATTGCCGACGGCGAAACCGGCCATGGTCGCGGTATAGGGCATCGAAGCGGCGGCGCGATCGACGCCGAATTCGGCCTGCATGGCGGGCAGCACCACGACCACCGCCCACATGCCGACACCGCCGATCGTCGCCAGCAGCATCGAGATGCCGAGCCGCAGCCAGGCATAGGCGCTGTCTATGCCGGGGCTGCTCGGCCGGCTGGAGGCGGTTGTGGTCAAGGCGTTTCCTGTCCGCGGTTGTGCGCAAGTCGACGGGTTCGGCACCACTATCGGGACATTGGCGGCGCCGTGCAGCGCCACATCGCGCAATTTCGTGGCTCCAGGGATTTGAGCTGCAGTGGAACGGTGGCCGCCGTCCCGGAGTTTTTCATCAAACTTAGCAATGGAAGGAGCTTGTCATGACCGCGAAAAGGAAATGGTCGGCCGAGGTCACCGAGCACAGCGATGCGCTGGACCTCGAGGACCATATCTTCGAATCCCACGACCCCAAGAAGATCGCAGCCTCGTTGAAGCGATCGGCCGAGCACAGCGACCGGCGCAAGGCCGAGCCGTTCCAGTCCGCCATGTCGATGCTGAATTTTTACATCAACCGCGCCGGCACGAACCTGCCGGCCAAGCAGAAGAAAGTGCTGGAGGACGCCAAGGACGAACTGCGCGCCGCGTTTGGGCGCCCGAGAGAACACTGAGCAAGGAGCGAAGCGACGCGGCGCAGACCCTGGGAGCCATTCCGTGACAGCCGCCGAAGAATGCAACGGCTCAGAATAAAAGCGCTCTGTAGCGATCCTTCGCGCCCCCCTCTGTCATGCCCTCTTTGCCAAGACTCGACATCTCCCCCACTTGGGGGAGATCGGCAGCTTCGCGGACAGCGTCCGCAAGGTTGGTGATTGGCGAAATCAGTGATGAAGCCAATCTCCCTCCTTGTGGGGGAGATGTCCGGCAGGACAGAGGGGGCGCTGTCCCTCCCGCGATCAAAGGTCCTGCACCGCAGCAGTGCTCCAAGGTAACGGCATGGATCCTGGGGTCTGCGCGGCGTCGCTTCGCTCCTTGCTTCGCCCCAGGATGACGAAGGCATGGGACCCTGCGGCTAATCTCAAATCTTGGAGATTGGCGGCTGTGGCCCGGCGGCGATCGCGAACGGGGAGATTGCGAACGGCGAAATTGCGGGCGGTGGAGAAAGAAGATGAAGCGCTGCAGTGGTCCGCCGCGCTTTATCAGCGCGATTTGATGACGCCGTCGGTGTTGGCCAACAGCTTGCGCACCGCGTTGCGTGCCGCATCCGGCCGCTGCAGGCGGATGTTCCTTTCGATCGCCTCGTGCAGTTTCTGCGCGTGCTGCAGATCGTCCAGTTCCCGCGTCGTATAGGCAAACAGATGATCGAACGCCGATTCGATCAGCACGCCGAGCGGCACCAGGAGGTCGTTGCCGGAGGCGCGCAGGATCGCCAGGTGAAACCGCGTGTCGGCGCGAGTGCGCTCCTGCAGCGTCGCCGCCGCGCCCATCTCCCGGCAGGCCCGGCTGATCTCGGCCATCTGCTCGTCTGTGCGCCGCATCGCGGCAAAGGCGGTCGCTTCCGGCTCGATGATGTGGCGGAACTCCTGCACCGTCTTCAGGAACACCTCGCGGTCGGGCGAGGTCGCGTACCAGGCCAGCACGTCGCGGTCGAGCAGGTTCCAGCGCTCTTTCGGCTCGACCCAGCTGCCGATCTTTGGACGCGACGCCAAAAGGCTCTTGGCCATCAGCATTTTGATCGCTTCGCGCACCGCCGAGCGGCTGACGTCGAAAGTCTCGGACCATTTGGCCTCATTGGGCAGGATGGTTCCCGGCGGATAGTCGCCGCGCACGATCCTGAGACCGATTTCGTTGGCCAGCGACGCATGCACGCTCGCCCCAGGCATGCGCGCCGTATCGGCACGGCGAACGACAGCCGGGCGCTCGGCCGAAGCCGCCCTGGCCGGTGTTTTTCCCTTATTCGGCTTGCCGTCCCGCATGCGTTCACAAAGTCCGGATTGCGAAAGCTGTCAAGCACCGGAACAGCCTCGGGCGGCAAAGCCTGCTTCTGTGCACAGATCAGCCGGGATGCATCGGCCTCGTCATGCCGTCCTGACGTATTTCCGCCAGCTGTGTTCCGGGCGGAAGCCGAGCATATCCCGCGCCTTGCGGTTCGAGAGCAGCGTCTCGTATTCGCCGAGTTCAACGTTGACCGGCACGCCGGGATAGAACCGCTTCAAGAGTTCGGCCGTCGGCAGGTCGGAGGAGGTGTCGTCATTGGCGGCGTTGAACACCTGATAGCCGAGCCCGTCCTTCTCGATGGCGCGCAGCGTGATCTGGCCGAGGTCGCGCGCGTCGATATAGCTCCAGGCGATCCGCTTGCGGAAACCTGGATCGGCGAACCATTTCGGGAACAGCGAATATTCATGCGGCTCGATGACGTTACCGATGCGCAAGGCGTAGATGTCGATGCCGCTGCGCAGCGCGAAGGCGCGCGCCGTCTTCTCGTTGACGATCTTCGACAGCGCATAGCTGTCCATTGGATCGACGTCATAGTCCTCGTCGAGCGGGAAATGTGTCGGGTCGCGCGGCTCGTTGGCAAAAACCAGCCCATAGGTCGTCTCGCTGGAGGCGATCACCACCTTGCGGATGCCGAGTTTCACCGCCGCCTCGATGACATTGTAGGTGCCGAGCGCGTTGATGCGGAACACCTCGTTGTCGGGCGTGATCATGATGCGCGGGATCGCCGCGAAGTGCACCACGGCATCGACCGGCTGCGCGCGCAGCGACGGGTCGAATTCATGCAGGCCCATATAGCTCGACAGCGCATTGAACACCTGCCCGCTGTCGGTGATATCGGTGATCAGGGTGCGCACCTTGGGATTGTCGAGCGGCTTGGTGTCGATGTTGAGCACCTGGCAGCCCTGCTCGACCAGATACTGCACGACATGGCGCCCTGCCTTGCCGCTGCCGCCGGTGAACATGATCCGCTTCGTCATTTTGCTCTCCACATTCCCTGGAATTCAGGTGTATTGTCAGACAATATCGAACTCTGCAATCGTCCGCCAACCGCTTTGGGCAAAACCCGCTTCAACAATTCGCCTGCCGAAGTGCGGCGCCGTCATCGAGACCGCAACACAGGATTACACGACATGAACACCACCGCCGCGAGCGAAAAGATCGGCTTCATCGGCCTTGGCCTGATGGGACACGGGATCGCCAAGAACATCGTCGACAAGGGCTATTCCCTGACGTTTCTCGGCCGCAAGAACCGCGCACCGGCGCAAGACCTGCTCGACCGCGGTGCGAAGGAAGCCGCGACCTCGCGCGACGTGGCAGTTGCATCCGATATCGTCTTTATCTGCGTCACCGGCTCGCGCGAGGTCGAGGCCATCATCCGCGGGCCGGGCGGCCTCAAGGAGGGCCTGAACAAGGGTTCGGTGGTCGTTGATTGCTCGACCTCCGACCCGACCTCGACGGTGGCGCTTGCCGCCGAACTCAAGGGGCTCGGCGTCGACTATGTCGATGCCCCGCTCAGCCGCACGCCGAAGGAGGCCTGGGAAGGCACGCTCGACGCCATGGTCGGTGCATCCGACGCGGTCTTTGCCCGGCTGAAGCCAGTGCTCGACACCTGGGCCGGACGCATCGTCCATATCGGTGACACCGGCGACGGCCACCGCATGAAGTTGCTCAACAATTTCATCTCGCTGGGCTATGCGGCGATCTATTCCGAGGCGCTGGCGCTGGCCGAAAAGGTCGGCATCTCGCCGCCGCGCTTCGACAGCGTCATCCGCAACGGCCGCATGGATTGCGGCTTCTACCAGACTTTTATGCGCTGGACGCTTGAAGGCGACCGTGACGCGCACAAATTCACCATCGCCAACGCCTTCAAGGACCTCACCTATCTCGAATCGATGGCCGGTGCCGCCGGCATCGCCAACCCGCTCGGCAATGCCACCAAGAACGCCTTCGCCGGCGCATTCGCCGCTGGGCCCGCCGATCAATATGTGCCGATGCTGGCGACACATATCGGCAAGGTCAACGGCGTCGATTTGACGCCGACGAAGGATGGGAAAAAACAGACGATTTGAGGCGATCGGCTCGCTGTATCTGATCAAAGTTGGCGCTGCCCCTCATCCGGCTGCCGCCACCTTCTCCCCGTGGAAACGGGGAGAAGGGACAAGCTCCAGCGCTGGCGTCCCCCCTCCCCGTTCTTCACGGGGAGAGGGTAAGGGTGAGGGGCAGCGCCGACTCTGCGGTATAAATCACCGCCGCGATCGCCCGACAACCTCGTCAGTACTGGCGAGCAGCCTGTGCACGGCACTCCTTGCAGCCGCCGGACGCCGGAGACGGATGTTCTCGATTGCCTCATGCAGCGCCTGCGCCCGAGGCTGGTCGCTGGTTTCGCGCGTGACGATGGCTGCAACCTGCACCCATATCAGTCGTCGACAATAACGATGCAGACTACCTCTTTTTGAGGAGTTCCCCGAACGCCGTCTCACTGTCATCGTTCGAGGAGAAGATGCGGGAATAAACAAGAATTTTGAGGCGACCCATGACGCGAGAGCGTGAACCTACGCTTGACGATCTCCTGAGCGAGCCGATCATCCTGACGGTCATGGCAATCTACGGTCATACTGCAGATGACATCCGACATCTAATACACCAAGTGGGCGCTCGGAAAACGCCGTCAATGCTTCAGAAGCCCTCTTCGATGGCTCACGCGCCCCAGCGGATTTCCAGTCCCGCCTTGACGGCCACTTGATGGCGGATCGGTTGGTGACAGTGGCTTTTCCACGGGACGTCGTTGAGAACCGCGATCCGTGTCAATCGGCGTTTAGGCGTGACATCCGCCGACAGCAGATCGCCCAGGAAACGCAAACAGGTCAGGTTTCTCTATCCCAGACCCAGTCCGCCGGCAGCGGGCGAAAGCCATCGCCCTCCTTCACGACATGGCCGACGCCCGGGAACGGATAGTGGTAGCCAGTAACGAGAAGCCGATCGTGAGTCGCGCGGTCCAGCAGGGATTTGCGCGTCTTGACGCCGAGTTCGCGATCATGGTCCCAAATCATCTGACAATCCGGGTGATCGAACGCGAAATGGATATTGGCGAGGGCATCGCCTGCGACCAACATCGTAACGCCGCCCGACGCCACTAACACCGACATATGCCCGGGTGTGTGGCCCGCCATGAGTTGCCGTTCGTCCAGGGCGGCGCGAATGAATGGTCATGGCGCAACTGAGCCCATGACGAACAGCGGAACGACAACCGAAATTCGGTTGAAACTTTGCTGGGGTCGGATTGTGCGAGGTTCAGACTTCCCTAGTCTCAAAGAGCATTAGCTCCACTCCGCCATCTGCAAAATTGCCAAGATCAGCCGCCGTGGCCCGACCCTCGGAGGACGCTAAGGCCGCTTGAATATCCGCAACGGAATCGAAGTAGAGCGTAGCAACAAGATAATAGCCTGAGGCCCCACCCGGCGAATGGACGCCGCCATCGCTGATTTCGTATTTCCTCAAGCCGGGAATGGCTTTGGCCAGAGGAATGTGGGTCGAAACATAGTAACGGTCGAAGGCGGCCACGTCTTTCGGAGTCTTGTAGAGTGCGACAAGTCTGGCCATGCTCCCCCTTTCAACCGACACTCACCGCCAGCTTTGCGCAAAAGGATACTCCTCAGCAAGAGTGCTGGCAAATGGGTTCGTTCCTCGCTCTGAGGAGGTCAACGAAGCATATGGGGTTTCAGGCCCGACGTGAGTCTTCCAAGTCGCCGCTCCCTGGCCGTTCAGAGCGATTGCGTTTGACCTTACCGCCGCGACCGCCCGATAACCTCGTCGGTGTTGGCGAGCAGTCGGTGCACCGCGGTGCGGGCTGCCGCCGGCCGCCGGAGGCGGATGTTCTTCTCGATCGCCTCATGCAGCGCCTGCGCCCGAGGCTGGTCGCTGGTTTCGCGCGTGACGAAAACAAAGAGATGATCGAGCGCCGATTCGATCAGCACGCCGAGCGGCACCAGCAGGTCGTTGCCCGAGGCGCGCAGGATAGCCAGGTGAAAACGCGTGTCGGCGCGGGTGCGCTCCGGTAGCGTCGCCGCCTCGCCCATCTCCCGGCAGGCCTGGCTGATCTCGGCCATCTGCTCGTCGCTGCGCCGGATCGCCGCAAAAGCGCTGGCTTCCGGCTCGATGATGTGACGGAATTCCTGGACAGTGCGCAGGAACATTTCGCGATCGGGCGCTGTCGCATACCAAGCGAGCACGTCGCGATCGAGCAGGTTCCAGCGCTCTTTCGGCTCGACCCAGCTGCCGATCTTGGGGCGTGAGGCCAGCAGGCTCTTGGCCATCAGCATTTTTATCGCTTCGCGCACCGCCGAGCGGCTGACGTCGAAAGTCTCGGACCATTTGGCCTCGTTGGGAAGGATGGTTCCCGGCGGATAGTCGCCGCGCACGATCCTGAGGCCGATCTCGTTGGCCAGCGACGCATGCACGCTCGATCCGGGGATCAGCGCCGCGTCGGTCCGGCGGGCGCCGGCCGGGCGGGCGACCGGCGGCTTGACCTTGGCCCGTGCCTTGACCTTGGCCCGTGCCTTGACCGTAGCCCGTCCCTTGACCGTGATAAGTCGCTTTTTCGATCTGGCGTCCGACATCCATGTTCCCCGGCACAGGCTGAACTAAAGGCGCGGCAAAGCAGGAGCGGTTCGCCCCAGCCACGTCACCTCGTAGATTTTCGTGAACCGGCGTGACGGGGCGCCCGTCGAGCGGACGCCCCGAAAATGCGAACCTACTTCTGGATGCAGGTATCGACCGTATCCTTGGTGCACTCGTCGAGACCGGTGAAGACCGGATCGGCAACGGGCTTGCCTTCGACAAGGTCGATCATCACCGAGGGCGCCTTGTAGCCCATCTCGAACGGCCGCTGGCCGACCAATGCGGTCACCAGGCCCTCCTTGGCAATGGCCACTTCCTCGCCGATCGTATCGGCGGCGCCGATGACGAACTCGTTCTTGGCGATCTTGTCGGCCATCGGCTTGAACAGGTCGCGATAGGGCTGCGGCGCACCGAACAGCGGCCAGCCGCCCATGATGCCGAAGGCGTCGAGATCGGGATTTGCGGCGAGGATATCGGTCATTGCCTGCACGCCCTTGGCACCGTCGTCATTGGTGAACACCGGGCAGCCGGCGACCTCGGTCCAGCCGCCCTCGCCGGCGAGCGCCGGGAGATCCTTCTGGCCTGTAAGCGCGTCACGCATGCCCTGGGCGCGGCGCAGGATGTTGTCGGCCGCGGGATTGCCCTGGATGGTGCAGATCTTGCCACCGTCGGGCTTGGCCTTCTTGATGTACTCGCCGATCTTGTAGCCCATCAGGTAGTTGTCGGTGCCGAGATAGGTCTTGCGCAGCGCCGCATCTTCCTTGCTGAGGTCGGCGTCGAGCGTCATGATCGGGATCGACGGATTGGCGCTCTTGATCGTCTGCGCGATCAGCGGTGCGTTGGACGGCGAAATCGCCATCGCCACCGTGTCCGGCTTGCTCAGCATGTCCTGGACGATCTGGGCTTCGCCGGCTTCGTCCGAGGTCGATGCCGGACCGGTGTAGAAGCACTCATACTCCGAGTCGGCGTTTTCCTTGTTCCATTTCTGGCAACCCTGGTTGATGGCCTCGAAGAACGGATTATCGAGCCCCTTGACCACGATGACGAGCTGTTTCTTGGCCAAAGCCGGCCCGGCGCCCAGCGCCAGCATGGCGACGGCAGCGAGCAATAGTGACTTCCTCATTTCAGTCCTCCCTTGAAACAGACGGACACGGCGTGCCCGCCACACAGACCAGCCCGGATGCGCGATGACAGAGGTTCGTTTCGCGAGCGCTCGTGTCGTCAAGCCGGGCCGATAAGAATTTCCAGATGCGGTTGCAGACCAGCGCGATGTGGACGCTGCCAGATCCTCGACCGATAAACCTCCGCCTGCTCAGCCCCGGCGAACCGGGGCAGGAGATCGGCATAATCTCCTCCGACGCCTAGCTAATATCGGCTTGCGACGGACGTCAATTGCTATTTGTCCTACAAAACGGATTTTTCGAAAGAAGCCGCTGTTGACGGCAAGGGGGCATATGCGTAAATGGGCGAAAGCGCGGTTCCCGGGAGGAGCTGGGAAGAGCGAGGCCGCGGCAGGATCGCAGGCCGAAAGCACGGAGGAAGCAGACTGGTGCCGGTTCTCGAACTCGCCAACATCTCAAAACATTTCGGCGCCATCCAGGCCGTCAACGACGTTTCGCTGTCGATCGAGGCCGGACAGGTGGTCGGGCTGATGGGCGACAACGGCGCCGGCAAGTCGACGCTGGTCAAGATGATCGCCGGCAATTTCCGCCCGAGCCATGGCACGATGCAGATGGACGGCAAGGAGCTGATCCTGCACAAGCCGGTGGAGGCGCGCCAGCACGGCATCGAGATCGTCCATCAGGATCTGGCGTTGTGCAACAATCTGACGGCCGCCGCCAATGTCTATCTCGGCCGCGAGCTGCGCCGCGGCGTCGGGCCGTTTCGCATCCTCGACTACGCCGCGATGTACAAGCGCGCCGGCCAGATCTTTGCCGTGCTGAAATCCGAAACCCGCCCGCGCGATCTGGTCAAGCAGATGTCGGGCGGCCAGCGCCAGGCGGTGGCGATCGCCCGCACCATGCTTTCGCAGGCCAAGATCGTGCTGATGGACGAGCCGACGGCGGCGATCTCGGTCCGGCAGGTCGCCGAGGTGCTGAACCTGATCCGCCATCTGCGCGACCAGGGCATTGCCGTCGTGCTGATCAGCCACCGCATGCCCGACGTCTTTGACGTTGCCGACCGCGTCATCGTCATGCGGCGCGGCCGCAAGGTCGCCGACAAGACGATCGCGTCGAGTTCGCCCGAGGAAGTCACCGGGCTCATCACCGGCGCCATCGAACAGGTTTGATGCCAGCCGGTTTCACCACGCAAGCAGATAAAGGTCGACGATGGCAGTAACTCTTGACCAGACAATCGCGCAGAAACAGCACACTTTGCTGACCAGGGTGTTTGCCAGCCAGACCTTCTGGGTGGTGATCGCAGTCATCCTCGCCTGCCTGTTCCTGTCCGTCGCCACCGATTCCTTCGCCACGACGAAGAACCTCTACAACATCACCCGCAACATCACCTTCGTCGCCATCGTCGCGCTCGGCATGACCTTCGTCATCATCACCGGCGGCATCGACCTGTCGGTCGGCTCGGTGCTTTGCCTGTGTTCGATGGTGCTCGCCGTGACCATGCATGCCGGCTACGGCATCGAGGTCGGCATTGCCGCTGCGATCGCGACGGCGCTGATCATCGGCGCCTTCAACGGCGTCCTGATCGCCTATCTCGGGTTTCCGCCCTTCGTGGTGACGCTCGGCATGCTGTCGATCGCGCGCAGCCTCGCCATGGTCGCCTCCAACAACACCGTCGTCTTCCAGTTCGGGCCCGACCACGACAAGCTTCTGGCGCTGGGCGGCGGCGCCTTTGTGTTCGGCATCGCCAATCCGGTGCTCTACATGATCGTGCTGGCGCTGATCACCGGCTTCGTCCTGCGCTGGACGAAATTCGGCCGGCACATCTTCGCCATCGGTGGCAACGAGCATGCGGCGACGCTGACCGGCGTACCGGTGCGCCAGATCAAGGTCGCGGTCTACATGATCTCGGCGCTGGCAGCAGGCCTCGCCGGCATCATCCAGACCGGCTGGCTGGGCGCCGTCACCACCAATCTCGGCAACGGCATGGAGCTTCAGGTCATCGCCGCCACCGTCATCGGCGGCGCCAACCTGGCCGGCGGCATGGGCACGGCCTTTGGCGCCGTCGTCGGCGCGGCGCTGATCGAAGTGATCCGCAACAGCCTTGGCCTGCTCGGCATCAATGCCTTCTGGCAGGGGGTGTTCATCGGCGGCGCCATTCTGATGGCGGTCCTGTTCGACCGGCTCCGCAATTTCCGGCGCAACGAGTAGGCCGCGGTCACGCGCGCAATTCGTTGTCGTTGCTATCGCTCAGTCTGAAAATCGGCCGGCGCGCCGCGTGGCGTGCGCCAGGCGCGCACATGCGCCTTGACGCGGACCCGGACTGAGCAGCACTATCCCGATTGCAGGCGAAGGGAGGCCAGTCGCCTGCGGGAGGATATACCCATGACGGAAGCGATCAGGCTCTACTGGGGCCGGTTCGGACATGTTTCTGTCCTGAACGTCGCCAGCGACTTCGTCACCCATGCCCATGTCGAGGCGCATATCATCATCTGGCTGGAAGGCACGGCCGGCGAGATGACCATCGGCCGCGAGACGGTGCGGCTTGGGCCCGGCACCGCCGCCGGCATCAATTCCTTCCAGCCGCACAGCCACGCTTTGTCCCGCGACGGCCGGCCCGGCCTGTTCCTCGCCTTCTACATCGATCCGGACTGGGCGCGCCGGCGCCGCGACCTGCGGTCGACCGCGCCGCTGTTTTCGGCACCGGCGATCACGCTGGAGCCGTGGCTGCACAAGGCGGCAGCCAATCTTCTCGACCATCTCAGCGACAATGAGAGCATCGACGACATCGCCAATTACGAGATCGAGCGCTTCATCGACAGCGTGCTCGACGCCGCCGACGCCTCGGCGCCACAAGTGGCGCGCGCCCGCGTCCACACCGTGCAGGATTTTCGTGTCCGCAAGGCGATCCAGCTGATGAAGGCCAATGTCTGCGAACGCATCTGCTTCGACGAGGTAGCGCGCAGCGTCGGCCTGTCGCGGCCGCATTTCTTCGCGCTGTTCAAGGAGCAGACCAATCTGACGCCCAATGTCTACTGGAACACGCTGCGCATGGAGGAAGCGGTGCGGCAGTTGCAGTGGTCGCAGGAACCGTTGATCTCGGTCGCCTGCAATCTCGGCTTCACCACGCAGGGCAATTTCTCGCGATTCTTCCGCGACCATGTCGGCGTTCCGCCGACACTCTATCGCGAGGCAGCGCGGGCCATTTCCTGAGCCATTTTCAGACTGCCCCTTTTTTTTCAGGCTGCCGTTTTTTCAGATTGCCGGTTTTTTTCAGACTTATTGATAGGCGCTCAAGACGCATTGATAAGTGCTGCCGGGCTCGCCGCCCTACCCTCGCGACACAGCTATTGCAAGGGAATGATCATATGGCGAAAGTCACCGTCTCCAGCGTCATCGACGCACCGGTCGAAAAGGTCTGGGCGCGCATACGCGATTTCAATGGGCTGCCGAGCTGGCACCCTCGCATGGTCGAGAGCCATATCGAGGACGGCAAGGACACCAGCGCAATCGGCTGCGTGCGCAATTTCCAGCTCGCCAGCGGCGCTCGCATCCGCGAGAAGCTGCTCGACTTCTCCGACGACAATTTCCTCGTCAGCTACTCCATCCTGGAGACGCCGCAACCGCTGACCAACCACAAGGCGACGCTGCAGCTGCGCCGGGTGACCGATGGCAACCGCACCTATGCCGAATGGACCGCAAGCTTCGACGCGGCTCCCGAGGAAGCTGACAAGCTGGCCGAAGGCATGGGCGCCAACGTCTTCCAGGGCGGCTTTAACGCCCTTAAGACCCAGTTCGCCGGCCAGGGTTGAGCTGAATGGGCTCACAAAAAGGAGCGTTCCATGGCGCTTGCACTGCAGACTTTCTCGACGGTCAAGGACGCCAGTGCGGCGCTGAAAGCCGCCGGCACCCGCTATCTCGGCGGCGGCACGCTGGTCGTGCGCGCCGCCAATGAAGGCGACGTTTCGGTCTCCGGCCTCATCAGGTCGACCGAACCGGCGCTGTCGGCCATCACTGTTTCCGGCAGGGAGGTCCGCATCGGCGCTTCGGTGACCATGGCGGCGATCGCCCGTCACCCGGATCTGTCTTCCCTTGCCCGCGCGGCGCGCGCCGTCGGCGGCCCGGCGATCCGCAACATGGCGACCATCGGCGGCAATCTCTTTGCCCCGGCGCCCTATGGCGATTTCATCGTCGCGCTGCTGGCACTGGGCGCAACCGTCGGCACCGATGACGGCGAGGTGCCGATCGAAACCTTCCTGGCAAAACGCGAAGACAATCACGCCATCGTCACTTCGGTCGGCTTCAGCTTGCCACTGGAAGGCGGCTTTCGCTTCCTGAAAATATCGAGGGTCAAGCCGAAGGGCGTCTCGGTGCTGAGCATCGCCGCCGTGCTGGAACGAGCGCCGGACGGAACCGTGTCATCGGCGCACATCGCGCTTGGCTGCATGGCCGACCGGCCGATGCGCGCCAAGGCGGCGGAGAAGGCGCTGCTCGGCAGGAAACTCACGAGCGACGGCATCGCGCCGGCGCTGGCCGTCGCGAACGACGGCACCTCGCCGATTACCGATCCGATCGCCAGTGCCTGGTATCGCAACGAAGTCCTGCCGGTCCATCTCGGCCGGCTTTTGCTCGCCTGAAAGCCGATGGCGCGCATCTCCGCCTGGCTGCGGCGCAAGGAGTAAAAAATGGCAAAGATCCCGGTTCAGTTCACGCTCAACGGTGCGGAGAAGGCCGAATTCATCGACAGCGGCACGACGCTGCTCAATGCGCTGCGCGACAAGATCGGCGACACCTCGCCAAAGGGCGGCTGCCATCAGGGCACATGTGGCGCCTGCTCGGTGATCATCGACGGCGAGTTGCGGCTGTCCTGCCTGACGCTGGCCGAAACCTGCAACGGCGCGGCGATCACCACGACGTCAGGGCTTTCGCAAGGCGGCGTGCTGCATCCCTTGCAGCGCGCCTTCCTCGACGCCTTCGCCACCCAATGCGGCTTCTGCACGCCGGGCATGCTCATGGCCGCCAAGGTGCTGCTCGATCACACGCCGGACCCCAGCCGCGACGAGGTGGTCGAGGCGCTGTCGGGCAATATCTGCCGCTGCACCGGCTACGAGCCGATCATCCAGGCGGTGCTGACCGCCGCGCGGTCCAATTCGCAGAACGCAGCTTGAGGGGAGTCGAAAACATGGAACTCCGCAAGAGCTACTTCGCCGACCAGCGCAAGGACGATCTGCACGAGATCGGCCAGCCACGGCCGCGCTCCGATTCGCCCGGTCATGTCACCGGCAAGACCGCCTATTTCGCCGACCGCAATTTTCCAGGCATGCTGCATCTGAAGATGGTGCGCAGCCCGCATCATCACGCCCGCATCCGCAGCATCGACACTTCAGAGGCGCAGATGCATCCGGGCGTGGTGAAAATCCTGACCGCCAAGGACGTGCCGCACAATGTCTACACCATCCTGATCCTGATCCAGATCGGTCCGGAGGACGAGACGGTGCTGGCCGACGGCAAGGTGCGCTGGAAAGGCGAAGCCGTGGTGGCGGTGCTGGCCGAGACTGAGCGTGCCGCCCAGGAAGCGGCGGCCAAGGTCAAGGTCGACTACGAGGTGCTGCCGGCCGTTTTCGACATGGAAGAAGCGCTGAAGCCCGGCGCGCCTGTTGTCAACGAATATCACGGCCGGAATTATTACCTCTATGACAGCGGCGAATGCCGCAAGGTGCGCTTCGGCGATGTCGAGGCCGGTTTCGCCGGCGCCGATCTCGTGCTCGAGCAAACCTATCAATCGTCGCCGATCGAGCACGCGCCGACCGAGACGACCGGCTGCATCGTCGCGCCGGAGGGCAACGACCGCTTCACCTGCTACACCAACACGCAGGCCATGTTCTTCACCCTCGACAACGCCTCGATCATCCTGCAGATGCCCGGCAACAGACTGCATTTCGTCGGCGGCACCGTCGGCGGCGGCTTTGGCGGCAAGGTCGACGTCATCGTCGAGCCGATCGCCATCCTCGGCGCCAAGCTGACCGCGCGGCCGGTCTCGTTCATCTACAGCCGCGAGGAGGAGATGCAGATTTCCTCGCCGCGCGCCGCCGAAAAAGTCGTCATCAAGGACGGCGTCATGAAGGACGGCCGTATCGTCGCCAGAAAAGTCACCGGTTACACCGATGCCGGCGCCTATTCGCGCCATTCGCCCTATGGCGCGCAGAAGGGCGCCGGCCACTATCCCGGCCCTTACACCATCCCGAATGTCTGGATCGACACCTACTGCGTCTACACCAACCGCACCCCCTCCTCCGCCATGCGCGGCTTCGGCGTCACCATCGGCGATTTCGCGCTTGAGGTGCAGATGGACAAGCTCGCCCGGCTGATCGGCATGGACCCGCTCGAGTTCCGCTTCATCAATGCCTACCGCGACGGCGACATCAAGGCGCACCGCCAGCCGACCGAGGGCGCGGCTCTGATCGAGTGCATGCAGGAAGCCTCGCGCGCCGCCAACTGGCCGGTGGCGGACAAATTCATGGCGATGTCGTCCTACGCGAAGGGAGCTTGAAATGGCGATCAGGCGCGGGCGCGGCGTCGCCGCGATCAACTATCCGACAGGCATGAACCTCGGCGGCGATCCAACCCAGGCGCTGGTCCATTCGACGCCGACCGGCAATTTCATGGTGACGCTGTCGAGCGTCGATCTCGGCCAGGGCATGAAGCAGATCATGGCGCAGATCTGTGCCGAGACGATCGGCGTGCCGACCGACCGCGTCGTCGTCGACACCGCCGACACCGACACCGGCCCGCACTGCATGGGCACCTTCGCCTCGCGCGGCACCCACCGCGCCGGCAACGCCGTCATCCAGGCGGCCGGGGAAGCCCGCCAGGTGATGCTGGAAGTGGCGGCAGAGGAACTGGAAGTGAACGCCTCGGACCTCGAGACCGACGGCCAGGGCAACATCCTGGTAAAGGGCGCGCCGCAAAGATCGATCTCGATCTTCGATGTCGCGCTGTCGGCGCATTTCAAACGCGGCCGCTCGATTTCCGGCCGCGGCATGTTTTTGATCCCGCGCTCATATCCGGAGAAAGAAACCGGCGCGATGAAACCGTCGACCTGCTACGCGCATGCCTGCAGCGTGGCCGAGGTCGAGGTCGACGACGAAACCGGCGAGGTCACCGTGCTGACGGTGAAGAACGTCTTTGAGATCGGCCGCGCGCTGAACCCGAAAATGGTCGAGCAGCAGCTCGTCGGCGGCTCGTGGATGGGCATCAGCCACGCGCTCTACGAGACGACGGAACCCTATTACCCCGACCGCGATCACGGCGGCACCGACTTCAACCAGTATCTGATGCCGGGACCAGGCGATCTTGCGCTAACCGAGATCATCGTGCTGGAGAGGCCCTCGGCCGACGGGCCGTACGGCGCCAAGGGGCCGGGCGAAATGTGCGCCAACCCGCAAATTCCGGCGGTCGCCAATGCGGTCTTCGACGCCGTCGGCGTGCGCATCGACACGCTGCCGATCACGCCGGAACGCATCCTGCGGGCGCTGAAGGCGCAAGCCTCGAACTGAGTGCTGGAAATGCCCAAAAGAAGCGCCCGGACTGGAAGCGCCGACACTGTCGTGATCTCGCCGGAGGCGGTGGCATCGCGCCTCGCCGCCTCGCGCTATCTGGCCGATGAAAGCCTGGCCACCGCCATTTTCCTGGCGATCCGGCTGGGCAAGCCGCTGCTGCTCGAAGGGGCGCCGGGCGTCGGCAAGACCGAAGCGGCCAAGGCGATAGCCGAACTGCTCGGGCGCGACCTGGTGCGGCTGCAATGCTACGAAGGCATCGACGCCGCACACGCGCTATACGAATGGAACTACCAGCGCCAGTTGCTCGCCATCCGCCATGCCGGCGAGCATGAGGTCGACATCTATGACGACCGCTTTTTGATCGCGCGGCCGCTGCTGCAGGTGCTGAAGGCGCCGGAAAAGCGCGTGCTGCTGGTCGACGAGATCGACCGTTCCGACCATGAGTTCGAAGCGCTGCTGCTGGAATTCCTGTCCGACTTCCAGATCAGCATTCCCGAGCGCGGCACCATCCGCGCCAAAGCGCAGCCGATCGTCGTCCTGACCTCGAACCGCACCCGCGAACTGGCGGAGGCGCTGCGGCGGCGCTGCGTCTACCACTGGATCACCTATCCCGACGCCGAGCGCGAGGCCGAAATCATCATGCTGCGCGCCGGCGACGTCGCCAACGCCACGGCGCGCGCCGTGGCATCTGCCGTGCGCGACATCCGCGCCCGCCCGCTGGCCAAGCCGCCGGGCATCGCCGAAGCGGTCGAATGGGCCAACGCCGCGACGATCCTCGAAAAGGGCGGCAGCCCGTGGCCGGAAGCGTTCCGCCGCGCCATCGGCGTGCTGATCAAGGACGAGGAGGACCTGTCCTACATCGCCCCCGAGCTTGGCCGGATCGTCGAGGAGGCATTGGCGTGAGCCCCGCGGCCCTATCCCGGGCGGCTGCACCCTTGCTCGGCTTTGGCCGGCTGCTGCGCCGCTACGGCTTTCCGGTTGCGCCCGAGCAGGTGTCAGGCTTCATGCAGGCGGTGACGCTGCTCGGGCCCCGCTCGATGGCCGACATCCACGAGGCGGCGCTTGCCACGTTGGCGCCGCCGCCCGACCGCCGCGACGAATTCGAGGCGCATTTCCAAAGCCATTTCTACGGCAACACGGCTGCCCTCGTCGAGGGCGAGGCCAACGAGGAAACCCGCATCAAGGACGACGGCGGCGCCAGCGACGAGGACAACGAGGTGGCGCGTCAAGCGGAAGGCGGCGCGCTGTCGTCCGGCGCCGAACAGTTGAGCGCCCGCGACTTCCAGCGCGTCGGCGACGGGCTTGCCGCTTTCCGCCGCAAGCTCGCTACCGCGTTGCCCGCCCGCCGCTCCTTCCGAACCGTGCGCACGCACGCACGCGGCAAGCTCGATCTGCGCCGCTCGCTGCGCGAAATCGTCAGTGCCGACGGCGATATTCCGTCGCCGCTGCTGCGCCGCCGGCAGACCGTGTCGCGCAAGCTTTTGCTGCTGATCGACGTGTCCGGCTCGATGAAGCTCTACACATCGGACTATCTCAAGCTGGCGCATGCGGCGGTGCAAGGCGCGGACCGGGCTGAAATTTTCACCTTCGGCACGCGGCTGACCCGCATCACCACGGCGCTGCGTATTCGCGACCGCGACCAGGCGCTCGCCCGCGTGGCAGCATTGGTCGACGACTGGGATGGCGGCACCCGCATGGGACCGACGCTGCTCGCCTTCCTGTCGGTGCCGCGGTTCTCCTCACTTGCGCGCGGGGCGGCGGTGGTCATCCTGTCGGATGCCCTGGAGCGCGGCGACCATGCCGAGCTTGAAATGGCGATGCGCCGGCTGAGCGCCCGCGCCTTCCGCCTGTCGCTGGCGACGCCGCTGGCCGGCGATCCGCGTTTCCGGCCGGCGACGGCAGCACTTCGCGCCATCCTGCCGGTGCTCGACGATCTGGTCGACGGTTCTTCGATCGCCGGTCTCACCGATTTCATCCTGTCGCTCGCCCGCCCCGCTCCGGCGGCTGCAGCAATCTGGAAAAGGGTTTCATGATGAAAAAGGCGATCGACGCGCATTTCCATATCTGGCGCCAGGAGGATCAGCCCTGGCTGCGCGGGCCGATGGTGCCGCGCATCTTCGGTCCCTACGAGCCGATCCGACGCGACTACCCGATCGAGGAATTCCTCGCCGACCAGCAAGGCTCTGATGTCGAGAAGGCGGTCTATGTCCAGACCAACTGGGCCAAGGAGGATTTCGAGACAGAAGTCGCCTTCCTGCAGACGACGGCTGACGAAACCGGTTGGCCGCACGCCATCGTCGGCTATGCCGACATGACGGTGGACGATGTACGCCATCAGATCGACCGACTGATCAAGTACCCCCTGCTGCGCGGCGTGCGCATGCAATTGCACTGGCACGAAACGCCGGCCTTCCGCTTTGCCGCGTCCGCCGATCAGGTCGTCGACCCGAAGGTGCGGGCCAATGTGGCGCGGCTGAAGGACTATGGCCTGTCCTTCGACCTGCAGCTTTTCCCGGCCCAGATGAAGGACGGGCTGACGCTTGTCGGCGAAAATCCCGAGACCAACTTCATCCTCACCCATGCCGGCATGCTGACCGACATGTCGGAGGAAACCACGCAAGCCTGGAAAGCCGGCCTGCGCTCGCTTTCAGCAGCGCCAAACCTCTACGCCAAGCTGTCCGGCCTCGGCACCTTCGTCCACCGCAACGACCCGGCGCTGATCGCCTACATCGTCGACAACGCAATCGACATCCTCGGCAGCGACCGTCTGATGTTCGGCTCCAACTTCCCGATCGAAAAGCTGTGGACCAGCCACGCCGAACTGATCAAGAAGCACCGGGAGGCGGTGGCCAAGCATGGTGCGGCGGCAGAGGCGGACATTTTTTGGAACACAGCGGAGAAGGTATATCGGCCGGTGTGACGCGCTGCCCCCCTTCCAAACACCCTTGTGGGAGAAGGTCACGCCCGATGGCTCGAAACCTCGGCGCCGGCGGCCCGCGGCAGCGCCAGGAAGCGGAACGAGGCCACGAGCCCGATGGCGCCGATCGCCAGGAAGGCGAGGCGGAAGTCGACGAGGTCGGGCGCCACCCCGGCCCTGGCGATCTGCGACAGGTTGAGCAGCGCCGCGGCGACCGCCACGCCGAACAGCGTCGCCACCTGCTGCAGCATGCTGGACAGCGTCGCCGCCGAACTGCGCTGCGCCGAAGCGATATCGGCGAAGGCCAGCGTGTTGAGCGCGGTGAACTGCATCGACCGCGTCAGTCCGGCAATCAGCATCAGCGCCACCACCAGCGCTTGCGGTGTCTGCGGCGATATCGCCGCGCAGGCCATGATCGACAGCGATGCGATCACGCCGTTGACGACCAGCACCGAACGGAAACCGAAGCGCTTCAGCGTCGGCGTCGTCACCGTCTTCATGCCGAGATTGCCGAGGAAATAAGCCAGGATCAGCATGCCGGCATCGACGGGTCTCAGGCCGAACCCGACCTGGAACAGCAGCGGCAGCAGGAACGGCGTGGCGTTGATGGAGACCCGGAAAATGGTGCCGGCCGACAGCGTCGATATGGCGAAAGTCTGCACCTTGAATGCCGCAAGGTCGAGCAGCGGATTTTTGGCGCGCGCCAGGTGCCGCACGGCCAGCCAGCCGATCGGGACGCCGGCGCCAAGCAGCGCCACGGTCGGCAAGGCGCCGTCTTGCGGATGGGCGATGCGTTCGAGGCCGTAGAGCATTGAGGCGAGCGCGGCCGAGGTCACAAGGAAGCCCGGCCAGTCGAGCGACCTGGTTTCGGAAGCGCGGTCGCCGGGAATGAAGCGGGCGACCAGCGCCAGGCCGGCCGCGCCGAGCGGAATGTTGATGAAGAAATTCCAGTGCCAGGAAAGATAGGTGGTGATGAATCCGCCAAGCACCGGCCCGATCACCGGCGCAAACAGCGCCGGCCATGTGATCAGCGCGGTGGCGTTGAGAAGCTCGGACTTCGAGGCGTTGCGCAGCACCAGGATGCGGCCGACCGGTGTCATCAGCGCACTGCCCAGGCCCTGCACGGCACGCGCGGCGACGAACTGGGTCAGGTTCTGCGAGATGCCGCAGGCGATCGAGGCCAGCGTGAACAGGGCGATCGCCACGAGGAAGATGTTGCGCGCGCCGAAGCGGTCGGCGAGCCAGCCGGACAGCGGCACGAACACCGCCATGGTCAGCATGTAGACGGTGATGCCGATGCTCATCGCCACTGCCGGCACGCCGAAGGATTCTCCCATCTGCGGCAGCGATGTCGAGATGATCGTCGAATCCAGAAGCTGCATGAAGAAGGCGACGGCGACGATCAGCGCCACGCGCCGCGCCTGCCGCGCCGCCGTCGCGGTTTCGGGCAAGGCTTTGTTTTCGGGAATGGCGGTCATGCGCAGAACTGTACGAAAGGTTTCCCGCGCCACTGGGACCAGGCGATTGTCCGGCAAATCGATGACGCACCGGTTTGAACAGCATTTGGGCGGCGACGTCCAGACTTGGCCCAACAAACTTTTGTGTCGTATCGCGACCAGTCACGGCAGAGAAGGTATATCGGCCGGTGTAGCGAGCAGCGCCCTTTCCTTCTCCCCTTGTTGTGGGAGAAGGTCACAGCAGGTCCTGGCCGGAGCGTCTCATCCGGCGTCGATCTTCTCCATGAACTGACCGAGCTGATCCGGGTCCATATGCACCACATGCTTGTCTTCGGGATAGGCCAGGCTGTTGACGTCGGCGACATATTCGGAAAAAGCAGCGATGCGTTCCGCCTGCAGGCGGTCATATTCGGCGGCGAAATTGCGATAGACCTTGGAATGGCGCGGCACGTGGCCACGGTTCTGGCCAAGGATGTCGTCGGCGAACAGATATTGCGCGTCGCAGCCGGTGCCCGCCCCCATCGACAGCATGATCAGCGAGGTTCGCTCCGAAATCGCCTTGGCCACCTCGACCGGCACCACTTCGATCTCGGCGCCGATCGCGCCGGCCGCTTCGTATTGCTTGACTGCCTCGAAAATCTGCATGGCGCTGTCGGCGGTTTTGCCGACAGCCTTGAAGCCGCCGGTCCAGGTGGAGCGCGACGGAATCAGGCCGACATGGCCGATCACCGGGATATTGTCATCGGCCAGCCGTTTGACAGTGGCAAAGCCGGCGCTGCAATAGACCGCGTCGGCGCTCGCCTTGTAGAGCCGGAACGCCCAGCGGACGAAATCGTCGGCTGTGCCGATCTCGTAGAAATTGTCGCCCGGCATGGTGAACAGGCTGGGTGCGGCATCGCGGTATTGCGGATCGAGCACCAGTTCCGGCGGCACCGAGACGATGTCGACCCCGGCTCGTTCAGCGGCCTCGGCCTCGTCCATCGTCAGCACACGCAGCATGGTCAATTGCCGCTTGCCCTTCATGGCGCGCAGGTCTGCCACCGTCGGTCTTTTCCGGCTCATCGATTCTGGTCCCCTATGTTACGTGAATTGTAGGCCGGTCAGGCGATCTGGATCATCACCTTGCCAGCTTCGACCTTCACCGGATAGGTCTGCAGATTGACGCAGACCGGCGCGCCCTTGGCCTGGCCGGTCTTGTAATTGAAGCGGCCATTGTGCTTGGGGCATTCGATGATGTCGTCCATGACAAGCCCATCGGCCAGATGCGCCTTTTCATGTGTGCAAAAGCCGTCGGTGGCGAAGAATTCGTCATCCGGCGAACGGTAGATTGCGAAGCTGCGGCCGCCATGATCGAAGCGGATGACATCCTCTTCGTCGACATCGTCCACAGCGCATGCCTCGACCCAATCGGCCATCTCTATTTTCTCCCGAAATTTCGCCTTGCTGTGCGGCGTAGCGCCTATTCCGCTGCTGCCGACATATCCACTTCGTGGAACTCGCCACGATAGGGCCGTGCCGTCGGCGGCAGCTCGCGCTTGAGGAAATAGTCCTCGTATTTGAGCTGCCTGAGCAGGACCGGCCAAACCTCGCGATAGGCATGCCACATCGACGGGTTCGGCTCCGGCAGATCGTGTCTGATCAATTCGTGCAGCCTGGGCAGCGCGTGATAGGGCACCATCGGAAACATGTGATGCTCGACGTGGTAGTTCATGTTCCAGTAGATGAACCGGCTGATCGGGTTCATATACACGGTCCTGGAGTTGAGCCGGTGATCGACGACATTGTCGGCGAGGCCGATGTGCTGCAGCAGGCCGGTCAGCACCATATGCCAGGTGCCGTAGAGGCGCGGCCCGCCGATCAGCACCAGCGGTATCCACGACTGCATGAAAACCGCGAGCACGATTGTGGCGATGTAGATGGCGACATACCAGCGCGCGGCGATGACGGCCTTGTGCTGTTCCATCTCGGGCACGTAGCTTTTCTCGTCCGGCGCCAGCTTGCCGAACGCCTGGCGTGCCAGTGCCGGAAGCGAATAGCGAAAGTCGAGGATACCGGTGAAGGCGAGCGCCGCACGCAAAAGGTCCGGCGGGCGCATAACGGCGATCTCGGCATCGCGTCCGACGATGATCGTGTCGGTGTGATGCCTGGCATGGCTCCAGCGCCAGGTCACCGGGTTGCGCATCAGCATGAAGCTGGCAATCTGGTAGACGACATCATTCATCCAGCGCGTGCGGAAAGCCGTGCCGTGGCCGCATTCGTGCCAGCGCGAATCACTGGCCGAGGCATAGAGCACGCCATAGACGAAGAAGAACGGCACGCACCACCAGGTGCCCCAGAAGTAAACGCCGCCGGCGGCGGAGACCAGGATGGCGCCCAGCCAGATGGCCGTGTCGCGGATTGCCGGACCGTCGGAGCGTTGCATCAGCTCCTTCATCGTCTTGCGCGGCACATCGGTATGGTACCACTCCGCCGAGGCCAGCCCGGTCTCGATCGCAATCCGCGTGCTTTCGCCGACCAGGCTGTAATCGCGCTTCACCTTGCCAGCCATTGTGACCTCCAATTTCCGAACGGCCGCGAGCCCTCTCCACTCCGGCTAGGGCCAGCCTTCCGATTGGTGTTTCGCATCGCCTTCGCCATTGTCATGACCTGCCTCCGAGAACAGGAAAATGACCCGATGGCCGCGGATATTCCTCCCGCGGCTGCCTGGCAATCGCTGCGATCCGGCTCTCGGCGGCGGCGATCTCGCCGGCGCCGTCGAGAACCCGAAACACCGCTTCGTACGAACGGCTTTCGCCGTGCTGCAGCCAGATCATCTCGCCGCGTTCGCGCGCTGCCAGATTGCCCAGCACATGATGCGTCGACGGCTCGATGCCAAGCGCATAATGCCCGGCCTGGAAATTCTGCCACTCATAGGCGCAAGGTAACTGCTGCTTGCGGGTGACGACTTCGAGACCGAGGCCGAGACGGTCGTTGACCACCGCCACCGGCACGTCGCCGTTGGCGTCGGCGCCGAGTTCGTGCTGCCAGACCTGTTCAATGAAGCCCAGTTGGGGTGCCGGTGCCGTGCGGTAGCCGACCTTCTGCGCCTCATAGCGCTCGCCGGCATGGCCCGCCCAGACGACGTCGCGGATCGGCGCCAGGTAGCGCGAGCCCTCGTCGAGCACCGGATGGCTGACATTGATGTGATAAAAGTACATATGCGGCGTGCGGCTAAAACCGTGATTGACGACGCGGTCCGAAAGCCGGATCTCGTTGCCGCCGACATCGGCCTCGATTCGCCGCAGCAGATGCAGATCCTCGCCGAACACCGTCGACTGCTGGACGATGCCTTCCGCCCACAGCACGCAGCGGTCGCCGTCCCATGTCTCGCCATAGCCGGTCAATCGCGCCGGGATGGTGCTGACGCGGCCATGCAGCGAATGGCGCACCGTCTTCCTCGGCGGATAATTGTAGCTGTCGGCGGGTACCTCGTTCATGAACAATATATGGTCGAGGCCGCAGGTCAGCAGCAGGCCGGAAAACGACCGCGCCCAAGCCAGCCCCTCCTCGCCTTCATATTCGTGCAGACCGGGATGGCGAAAGCCGCTCGGCGAATGCCAGCCGATCGCCTGGCCCCTAAAATCGCAATCGGCGATGTCGAGCGCCCGGTCGACCAGCGCGGTGAAGCGCAGGCCGGAGCCGGTGCGGAATTCGAGCATGCGAACGCCGCGCTCCACCCCGTCGCCGAGCGTCATCAGCCGCACGCCGGCGAATTGCGACAGCATGCCGGACCGCTCCGAGACCTGCCGGCGCGAAAGCGTCTTGCCGTAAAGCTCTACCATGTGACGGCTAGTTCCTTCACTTCGCTCTCGTCTCCTTGAGCAGGGCCGACATGTCGGCGCCGGTGATGATGCTCTCCACCGTCAGCAGATCGGTATCGGCGACTGTCTGCTCGGCGACGATCTCGCCACGGCGCATGACGATGATGCGGTCGGCGACCTGGAAGACATGATGGATATTGTGGGTGATCAAAAGCACCGAATGGCCGGCGGCGCGCATCTCCTTGACGAAACGCAGCACACCGTGCGTTTCCTCGACGCCGAGATTGTTGGTCGGCTCGTCGAGGATGATGACCTTGGCGGCGAACTGCATGGCCCGCGAAATGGCGATCGACTGGCGCTCACCGCCCGACAATGTGCTGACCAGCGCATCGGCGTCGAGTTTTTTCGAGATGCCGACGCGCTTCAAAAGTGCCGCGGCGGCATCACGCAATTTGGCGAGGTCGAGCGGCGCGAACACGCCCAGCCATTTCAGATTGACCGGCTCGCGACCGAGAAAGAGGTTGCGCGCGATGCTCAGGTCCGGCGCCAGCGAGGTATCCTGGTGGATCGTCTCGATGCCGAGATCCATGGCGTCGCGCGTCGAGCGGATCGAGACTTTTTGGCCGCGCACATAGATGTCGCCGCGGTCGACGGGAAAGACGCCGGAGATCGCCTTGATCAGCGTCGATTTGCCGGCGCCATTGTCGCCGAGCAAGGCCACCACTTCGCCCTCGTTGAGGGTGAAGGAGGCGCTCTTCAGCGCGCGAACGCTGCCGAAGGATTTTTGCAGATTGTGCAGCCGAAGCACTTCCATGGTCAGTTCCTGGCGGCGTTCTTCTGCAGCAAAGCGTGCAGGATGAGCATGGCAAGGATGACGACGCCGACGAAGATATTGTAGGCAAGCCCCGGCACACCAACCAGTACGATGCCGTTGCGGATGCTGCGCAGCATCAGCGCGCCGATGATGGTGCCCAGGATGGTGCCGCGCCCGCCGGTCAGCGCCGTGCCGCCAACCACCACCATGGCGATCACTTCGAGCTCGTATCCGGTGCCGGCTACCGGCGAGGCGGCCGAGATGCGGAACGCACTGATCATGCCGGCCAGACCCGCCAGCACTGAGGTCAGGATGAACAGCCAGACCTTGACCGCATCGGCCGGCACGCCGCGCGCAACCGCAGCGTTGCGGTTCGAACCGATGGCGCTGATCCAGTTGCCGAGCTTGGCGTAGTGCAGCACGTAGATCGCCAGCAGCGACAGGCCGATGAACCACCACAGCGAGGTATAGAAACGGAACGTTCCGATATTGAAGCTGCCGGCCAGCAGTGTCACGAAAAAGCCAGGCTGGTCCCAGGATTTCAGCGGAAAGCCTTGCGTGATGTAGAGTGCCGCCCCTCGCACGACGAGCAGCATCGACAGCGTCACCAGGAAGGAGGAGATACCGATCTTGGTGACGATCAGCCCGTTGATGGCGCCGATCGCCACGCACAGCAATAGCCCGGCAAGCAGCGCGATGCCGATATCGAACCCGCCGTTCTGCACCAAAAGCATGACGACGACCGGCGCAAGGCCGAACACGGCGCCGACCGAAAGGTCGAACTCGCCCGCCGTCAGAAGCAGCGTCATGCCGAGCGCGATGATGCCGAGTTCGGGCAGGAACGCCATCATGTTGGAGATGTTGAGCGGCGACAGGAAGTTCCCGTCGGCGATCGCGAACACCGCCAGCAGGACAATCAGGATGACGAGCGAAGAGAATTGCGGCGAGCGGATCAGGCTCGACCTGCGTTTGGAGCGCGGCATTTCCTGTTCTGCGGCGATAGTCATGACTGCTTGGACCATATCTCAGGGCGGCGCCCGCCGCCTGCGCAGCGGGCGTCAGTTTCAATCACTTGTCGTAGAGTTTCAGGATCGGTTCGACGCTCGATGCGTCGTAGAGGCTGAAAGTGTGGATATCGTAGCCGATCGGTTCGCCCGCGGCGGCAAGCCCGAGCAGCGCCACCGGCATGAAGCCCTGCGCCGACGGAAACTGCCAGGCGGCCGCGTTGACGAAGCCGGCCATGACGGCTTCGGCGGTCTCCCGGGAATTGCCCCAACCTACGACCGGGATCGTGCCGGCCGGCACGCCGGCGCCGTCAAACACCCGCTTGATGCTGGCCGCCACGGAATCGCCGAGCGCGATGATCGCAGGCGGATTGTTGGCGACCATGTAGTCGGTCATCTTGGCGATGATGCCGGCCGGATCGGTGCCGCAATCGACCACGTCGTATTTGATGCCGAGCGGATCGAAGACGCTGGCGATGCCTTCGGTCTCGAGCTGCTGATAGCTGGCGCCCGGCACTTCCACCGGCAGGAACACCTTGTCGCCTTGCTTCACCATCTTGTGGTCGACCAGATATTTCGCCCAGATGACGCCGGCTTGCCTGAGGTCGGCGCCGACATAGGCCTGCCGGCCGGTCGCTGGATCGTCGGTGTTGAAGAACACGATCGGGACGCCAGCCGCCTTGGCTGCCTTGACCTCCTCGTTCCATAGGCCGGGCTGCGCCGAGGTGGTGGCGATGCCGTCCGGCTTGGCGGCAAGTGCGGAGTTGAAGGCCTCCTTCTGCGCCGCCATGTCGCCGCCGCTGAACGAGATCTTGCAGGTCACCTTGAGCTGGTCGCAGGCCTTGGTCGCGCCTGCATTCCAGTCGATCCAGAAGGCGTCCGACGGGCCGCCATGCGACAGCAGGTAGAACGTCTTCTGAGCATCCTGCGCCAGCGCCGGTGCAGCCAGTGCAACACCGGCGAAAACGATCGCCGCAGCCGCGATTTTCGATACGAATCTCAACATTCTCTTCCTCCCTTTTTTGTGGCCGTCACAGTCCGTTGGCGCGGAATTTCTCGTCGAGGAATTTCTTGGCGCGCGGCACGTCGTCCTCCGAAAGGTGCTCGATGATGACCGGGATGTTCGGGTGCTTTTCGGCCAAACGCTTAAGATAGAGGTCGTAGTTCAGCGAACCGAGGCCGGGCGCCGGCAGCTCGATCTCGCCGACACCGCGAAAAGTGTGGCTTTCCAGCGCGTCCTCGTCGCCGATATCGGCGTGCTTCTCCGACTTGTCGCCGCCCGAGCGCTTGACGTCCTTGGCGTGGGCTATTTTGATCTTGTCGGTCAGGGTGTCGAATACCTGGTTCAGGATCTGGTCCATCCTGTCGATGTTATGGGTCTCGAAATAGTTGGTCGGATCCATCAACAGGCCGAGGCCGGGATGGTCGACCTGCGCGAACATCTTCACCGTCTCCTCGACCGAGCCGACGACATTGTTGACATAGGTTTCGAGCAGGAACACCGCGCCGTGGTCGTAGGCGGTCTGGGCAAGGTCGGCGATGACCTTGCGGCATTCCTCAAAACCTTCCTCGGTCTTGTTCTTGGGATGGTGCACCCAGTCGGATTCGGTGTTGTAGGTGCCGGTTTCCGAGATCACGTAAGGCGTGCCGAATTCGCGCGCATTGCGGATGATCTCCTTGAGATAGCCGACGCGCCTCTCGCGCTCGCCCATGTCCGGATGAATGATGTTGGTGTAGCCCGACACGCAGCACACCGGCAGGTTATGGTCGCGAAACGTGTCGCGAACTGTCTTGGCCTTTTCCTTGGTGATCTGCCCGACCGACAGGTCGATATCCCTGAAATGCAGGTCGAGCTGCACCGTGTTGAAATCGAGCGCGCGGATCTTCTGCGCGGTTTCCTTAAGGCCGTACGGGAAATAGCCCGTGAAGATACCTGCCTGCATCATGATATGAAATCCTCCCTGTAAGCGATTCAGTTGATTGGGTTTATCGAGATTTCGGACAGCTTGACCGTGCGGCGCTCGTCGATCGAGCGATAGCCGGCTTCGATCAGCGCCATGGTCTTGGTGTTGTCGGCGACGGAAAGTGCCGGCGGCTCACCCGTCTTGACCGCATGCTGGAGTTGCTCCATCACGCCGATGAAGGCATGCGGGAACCACATCGTCTCCCAGCTGGGTGTCACCCATTCGCCGCCGGTGGTCTCGGTCGAGGCATAGGTCAGCGTTGAGGGCGAACCCGTCGGCCAGCCGATCGTGCCCTTGGCGACGCCCTTGGTGCCGTCGACGCGCCAGTTGATGTGCTGGTCGTCCCTGTAGCCGTCCTGGCGCGGGCCGGACCAGACATCCTCCAGCGATACGGCGAGCACGCCGGACGG
Organism: Mesorhizobium sp. WSM4845; assembly: GCF_055811455.1. Classification (NCBI taxonomy): domain Bacteria; kingdom Pseudomonadati; phylum Pseudomonadota; class Alphaproteobacteria; order Hyphomicrobiales; family Phyllobacteriaceae; genus Mesorhizobium; species Mesorhizobium sp. WSM4845. The sequence continues at coordinate 73,249 of NZ_JBVVQA010000008.1, read as the reverse complement.
AAATCGCATCGTCGAGACGGTGATGCCGTCGGAATGGTCGAAACGCGTGCGCGGATCCTTGCGGGTCAGCGTGGTGATCTCGTCGGGATCGCCGAACAGGAAACGCAGCACGTCGAGATGATGGACGCTCATGTTGGCGAGCGTCAGCCGGTCATAGTCCTCGAGAAATGTCTGCCAGTGCGGGATCGCATGCATGTCGATCTGCGCGAAGACGATATCGCCGAGCGCGCCGCTGTCGATGATCTGCTTCAGCACCCGCATCGACTGGTCGTAGCGCATGTTCTGGTTGACCGAGAGGATCTTGCCGGCCCTGGCCGCCTCGTCACGCAGTTTGACCGCTTCATTGAGCGACAGCGCCAGCGGCTTTTGCGCCAGGATCGCCTTGATATGCTGCTGCTTCAGCGCATGGCGGATCAGTGCCGGCTGCTGGTCCGGCGGAAACGCAAGGTCGATGATCTCGACATTTTTGTCCTCGATCAATTGTTCCGGCGTGTCGTGGACGGTCGGTATCTCCCAGCGCCTGGCGACCTTCTCGGCGCTGGCCTTGGTCCTGGAGGCGATTGACACCACGGGAAAACCAGCTTCCTGGTAGGCCGCAAGGTGACATTCGGCCATGATCATGCCGGCGCCGACGCAGCCGATCCTGTATTCCCTGGTGCGGACTTTAACGTCCGGCTCGAAGTCCTTGCCCGCTATTCCTTCGCCAGCCATCTGATCCTCCCGAAGCTCGTTTCTTAGAACCGCTGTCATCGCGCCAGCGCTGCCCCGCTTTGCCCAAAATAATGCACCCTGCCCGGCTCGCAGGATATCGCCACCATCGCGTCCGGCCTGATATTGGGCTGGCCGCGCAGCAGTGCCCGCAGACGCGCCTGCCCGGCGGCGAGTGTCACCACGGTGTAGCCGCCGAGCGGCTCGACCTCGAACACTCGCGCCGGGCGGCCCGCGCGCCCAACCGACATTCCATCATCCGATATTTCCCCATCCTGCCAGGGCCGGACCTTGATGTCTTCCGGCCTGAGCCCAATCTCGACGGCATCGGCCGGCGCGGCCTTGTCCGCGATGCGGATCGTGCCTTCGGCCGCCTCCATGCCTTCCGCGCCGCGCACCGACTTCAAGATGTTCATCATCGGCGAACCGAGCAGCCGCGCGACATAGGTGCTGGCCGGCCGATCATAGATCTCGGCCGGCGCGCCGGTCTGCCTGATCCTGCCGTTTTCCAGAATGGCGATGCGGTCGGCGACAGACATCGCCTCTTCTTGGTCGTGCGTGACATAAATCAGCGTCTTGCCGAGCTCGCGCTGGATGCGCTTCAGCTCGACGCGAGTCTCCTCGCGAAGCCTGGCGTCGAGCGCCGAGATCGGATCGTCCATCAGATAGGCATTGGGGTCGCGCACCAGCGCCCGAGCGATCGCCACGCGCTGCCGCTCGCCGCCCGAAAGCTGCGCCGGCGGCTTATGCAGGATGTGGCCGATATGCAGCTTGGCCGCGACGTCTGCGACACGCTTTTCGATTTCGGCCTCGGCGACCCGGCGTTCGACCAGGGGAAAGCGGACATTGTCGCGCGCGCTCATATGCGGAAACAGCGCCAGGTTCTGGAACACCATGGCGACATTGCGTTCGGCCGGCGACACCGTGTTGACCGGCCTGCCGCCGATCAGGATTTCGCCGGCGTCCGGCGTCTCCAGCCCGAGCACCAGACGCAGCACCGTCGACTTGCCCGATAGCGGCGGGCCGAAGAAGCAGAAGAACTCATTGTCGTTGACAGTGAACGAGGCGTCGTCGACGGCGAGCGTGTCGCCATAGCGTTTCGTCACATTGCGGAAGACGATATCGGCCATGGTCTCAGCCCGCCTTCATGGCAAGGCCGGTGGCGGCGTCGAACACACGCACGGACGCCTGGGCCGGCGCGACAACCGCTGTCTGCCCGATCGCCAGCCCGACGTCATTGTCGAACACCGCCTTCACCGTGCTCTCGCCCTGGCCGAAATGGACGATGGTGCGCGCGCCGATGCGCTCGACGAACGTTACCGGCATCGACAAGCCGCGGTCTGAGAGAATCACCTGCTCAGGCCGAAAGCCGTAGAGCACATCTTTGCGCGCGGCCCTCACCGCCGGGGCGAGATTGTCCGGCAGCGGCGGCGTGACACCGATCGGCCCGAGATCGATGACCAGGCCACGGTCGCTTTCCGCCGGCCTGCCCTTGAGCAGGTTCATGCCCGGCGCACCGATGAAGCGGGCGACAAAGACATTGGCCGGATCGTTGTAGACCTCGAGCGGCGTGCCGACCTGCTGCAGCACGCCATGGTCCATCACCGCGATGCGATCAGCCATGGTCATCGCTTCGAGCTGGTCGTGGGTGACATAGACCATGGTCTGCCGGAACTGACGCTGCAGCTGTTTCAATTCGGTCCGCATGACAGCCCGGAAGGCGGCGTCGACATTGGACAGCGGCTCGTCCAGCAGGAAAATCGCCGGCTCCATGATCGCCGAACGGCCGATCGCCACGCGCTGCAATATGTTGACCGACAGCCTGTCGGCCTTGCGGTCGAGCAGCGGAGTCAGTTGCAGCATCTCGGCGATCGCGCCCACGCGGCGGTCGATCTCTGCCCTCGGCGCGCCGCGCATTTTTGGGCCGTAGGCGAGGTTCTGCCGCACGCTCATATGGGTGAAGATCGCATAGTTCTGGAAGACGAAGCCGACGCCGCGCCGCCCCATCGGCACGCCGGCCATGTCGCGCTCGCCGAACACGATCTTGCCGCTGGTCGGCACTTCCATGCCGGCGATCATGTTCATCGTCGTCGACTTGCCGCAGCCCGACGGCCCAAGCAGCGCCATGAACTCGCCGTCGGCGATGGCAAGATCCATCGTCTTCAAGGCGGTAAAGTCGCCGAACTTCTTGACCAGGTTCTGCAGGTGGATGGCGCTCATGCCGTCACCTCGCGTGCCCGGGCCATGCGCTTCATGGCAAACACCGCGGCGATGGACAGCACGATCAGGATGGCCAGCGCGATCGCCGCGACATAGCCCCAGATCAGGTCCTGGGTGGTGAGCTTGTAGATATAGACCGAGATGGTTTCGGTAGCGACGCCGGGACCGCCGCCGGTCATGATGTAGAGCGTGTCGAAGATCTTGAAGTTCTCGATCACCCGGATCGCCAGCGCGATGATGATGATCGTCTTCATCTTCGGCAGCACGATGGTGACGAAGCGCTGCCAGGGATTGGCGCCGAGCAGCGTCGCCGCCTTGATCTGGTCTTCGGGCACGCCGACCAGGCCGGCAAGCAGGATGAGGAACATCAGCGGAGTCCACTGCCAAATATCGGCGACCATGACGGCGATGAGCGCCAGCGTCGGGTCCGACAGCCAGGCGATGGTGACGGGAAAGCCTGATAGCGCCGACAGGATGTCGTTGACCGGGCCGCCCGACTGGAACAGCATGAAGAACATGTAGCCGGCCACCGCCGGCACCACCATCATCGGCATCAGCAGGATCGAATAAAAGATCCGCTTGCCTGGAAACTCGTCGGCAAACAGCGTGGCGAGCGCCAGGCCGAGCAGGAATTCCGCCGGCACGCAGACGATCATCACGATGACGGTGCGCTTGAGCGCGCTCCAGAAGCGAGCGTCGGCGGCAAGGTCGGTGTAGTTGGCAAAATTGTTCCACAGCGACCAGGCGCTCCACCCGCCGAGGCCCGACAGCGGCGACCAGTCGGTCAGGCTGATATAGAGCTGCATCAAGAGCGGGAAGACCGCGATGAACAGCACCAGTATCTGCGCCGGCAAGGTCAGCCGGAAACCGAGCTTAGCCCCTTCATCACGCAAAGCCGGGTTTGCCTGGGCCGCGTGGCTGTTGTCCTCCGGGATGGGGGCCTGCTCCGAAATTGCGGCAGTCGCGGCGCTCATTGCTTGAGCGCCCCGAAGGTCAACCCGCGCACCAGATGGCGCTGGATGGCGATACCCATGATGACAGGCGGCACCGCCGCGATCAGGCCGAGAGCTGCCTTGGCGCCATAGAGCTGCCCGGTCATCGAGGAGGACAGCGAGGCCATGTAGACGGGTACCGTCACCCATTCGCGCGTCGTCAGAAGCAGCGCGATCAGATAGTCCGACCAGTTGAGGATGAAGACGAACAGCGCTGCACTGGCCAGTGGCGCGCGCATCATCGGCAGCGTGATGCGGGTGAAGACGCGCAGCCGCGAGCAGCCCTCGACCAGTGCCGCTTCCTCGATCTCGCGCGGCATGTCGTCGAAGAAGGTCTTCATCAGCCAAAACGCAAAGGGCAGCGTGACGATGCCGTAGATCAGCGACAGCCCCCACCAGCTGTCGGTGAAGTTGAGAAAGGCCCACATGATCATCACCGGGGTCATCACCGCCATTGGCGGAAACAAGCGGAGCTGGATCAGCGCCAGCGGCAGGTTCTGGCCCGAGCCAAAGCGCGACAGCCCGTAGGCCGCCGCGGTGCCCGCCGACATGGCGATCGCCGTTCCGAAGGTGGCCGACAGCAGCGACGACAGGATCGGCTTCAGGGCGGTGCGATCGAGCGCGACGATGAGGTTGTTGGTCGATTCACCGAAGACGAAGCGGAAATTGCTGAGCGTCGGATCCTTCGGCCACCAGGTCAGTTCGGCGCCGGTCGCCGACCATTCGGCGATCGGCTTGAAGGCCATCGACACCATCCACAGGATCGGCACCAGCGTCACCGCGATGGCGGCAAGGATTACTGCATAGCGGAATATTTCGAAGGGAACGGAACGCTTCATCTTGCCGCTTTGCTGGTAACCATCGTTTGCGGGGGCGAAGCGCAAACTCCTCGCCTCCATTCGGATCCTGGGAGGAGGATCAGCTGACCGGATCGAGAACGGTGGGCCAGGCCTCCTTGTTGGTCTTGATGGCTTCGAGAAGCTTCTCCTCGCCGGTGCGGCGGGCGATCTTCTTCCATTCGACCTCGGTGTCGGCCATCGCCTGCTCGGCGGTCTTGGCCTTGGTCAGCGCGGCGACGAGGTTCTCGTCCAGCGCGTTGTGGAAGGCGGTGGCGCCGGGATAGTTGATGGTCGGGACGGTACGGGCGACCGTCTCGCGCACCACATCCATGTGGTAGGAGTGATAGGTCTGGCGGACCAGCGGGTCGGAGAAATCCGACAGCCGGAACGGATCGAAATAGCCGCCCGGATTGGCGGTCATCCAGGCATAGATGCGGCTCGAACCGAGCCACTGCAGGAACAGGTAGCAGGCCTCCGGATTCTTGGCCTGCGACGAGACCGAGGCCGACAAATTGAGCCACAGCACCGAGCGGCTGATCAGCTTGCCGTCGATCTCGCGGCCGGGCGGCAGCATCGAGCCGATCTTGCCGGTGACGGCTGAATCCTTGTTGCCGGCATTGTCCAAAAATTTCGGCAGGTTGGAGAAGGCGCAGGTCATCGCGGCGCCGCCCTTGGCAAAATTTCCGTACTGCTCCGGCCAGCCCCAAGAGATCGCATCCGGCGAATGGTGGGCCAGCGAGGCGATGTACTCGTTAACAGCGGCAATGCCTTGCTGCGAATTGATCAGCGGCTTGCCTGTATCGTCGAACAGGAACTGATTTGGCGAAGCCATTGAAACATAACGCTGATACCAGTTGGTGTAGCCCCAGCCCTGGTTGCGCAGATCGGTCGAACCGAACAGACCCTTGTCCGGGCGATGGAAGAAGGCGGCGATCTCGTCATGCTGCTTCCAGGTCTTCGGCGGCGCCAGTTCATAGCCATGCTTGTCGGAGAAGGCTTTCTTCTCGGCCGCGTCGCCGAACAGATCGGTGCGATAGACCCAAGTCTGGAAATCGCCGTCCAGCGACACGCCATAGGTCGAGCCGCGATACTGGTTGAGCAGCGAGACGCCCTTGGCGCCGTCGACATAGCCGCGCTCGGGGTCGTCCCATTCCGGCTTGTACTGGGCGACGAAGTCGTCGAGCTTCAGGATGCCGCCGGTTTCGGCGAGATCGCCGAGACGGTTCCATTCCACCGCGTAGATGTCATAGGCCCCACCCTTGGTGGAGATGTCCTGCATCGTCTTGGTGAATTCCTGGCCGTTCGGCACGCCGACGATCTCGAGCGGAATGCCGGTTTCTTTCTCCCACAAATCCTTGATCGAGGGCGCGCCGGCGGGAAATGGCTGCGTCAGCTGGCCGATCGAGCCGTCGGACAGGCCAAGCACGATCTTGGCCGGTGCCTTGCCAGCCCCCTTTATCGCTTTGGCCGCCTCGATGGCGCGGCCTTCCGGCGTGTCGGGACCATACTGATAGCGCTCCGAGCCGTCGAAGCCGGTCGGGCCGCCGATCATGCCCGGCGCCAGCGCATCGGCCGCGTAGGCGCGGCTGGGGCGGATGAATTTCGGCGCGATACCTGCGGCGGCAACAAGCACGGCCGCCTTTCCACCGGACGCCAGCAGACGGCGCCGCGACATGCGGATTATATCAGACATTGGAACTCCTCCCTCGGGGCCTTGTTCCTCCACGGCCCTCGTGATGGATATTGACGGCACCCGGGGAAGGCTGTCAACATCATAAATAATCAAAACAAATCACAACATCGCAAATGGAGGAAAAAATGCAGTCGACCGAGATCATCACACCGCAATCGCTGCTTGAATTTGAGGGGCCTGAATTTGAGGGCATCGTGCGCAGCACCGACCGTTTCGGCGCGGCTCGACGATTTGGCGTAGCGCCGGCTTGCGCATCGGCTAAGGCCGGATACATCATTTCCCATCAGAATCGCGGATGGCATGAAGCGGTCGTCCGGCATTCGAACCGTTGAACGCGCGATTTTGATGCGCGGTAGCGCGCAAGCAGTGAGGTGATCGACTGTGCGGTCCACCCTGACGGACATAGCCCGGGAAGCCGGCGTTTCAGCCGCGACGGTCGATCGTGTGCTCAACAACCGCGCCGGGGTCAGGGCGCGCACCCGCGAGGTCGTGCTGGAGACGGCGCAGCGGCTGGGCTACATCGCTGAGAATTCGAACAGCCCGACCACGCGCAACGCGCTGTCCAGTAATGTGATACGGCTCGACTTCGCCCTGCCCGCCGGCACCAATTCCTTCATCAAGATGCTGCACCGGCACATCGAGGCGCAGGCGCAATCGCGGCCAGACCTCGATGTTCGCGTCGCCACGATCGAAGGCTTCAATCCCGACCGGCTTGCCCGCCTGCTGCAGGAATTGCGCGGCCAGACGCAGGGCGTCGGCGTCATCGCGCTCGATCACCCGACGGTCCGCGAGGCGATCCGTTCGCTGTCGGCCAGCGGCGTCAAGGTCGTCACCATAGCGTCCGACATCCTGCACGTGCCGAGGGTCGCCTATATCGGCATCGACAACCGCGCCGCCGGCCGGCTCGCCGGCTATCTGCTCAACCGCTTCATGGGCGCTGAGCGTCCGGGCAAGGTCGCGCTGTTCGCCGGCTCGCTCTCCTATCGCGGCCATGAGGAACGTGAGATGGGGTTCCGCCACATATTGACGGAAGAATCGCCCAATCTGCAGATCGTCGAGATGCGCGAGATGCTCGACGACCGGGAAAAGGCCTATGCGGAGGCCTCCGCCCTGCTGGACCGGCATCCGGACCTGGCCGCGATCTACAATGTCGGCGCCGGCAACACCGGCATCGCCCGCGCGCTCAAGGAGCGAGGGCGGGCGCTGGCGACCGTGTTTCTCGGCCATGAAGTGACCGAAGGCACCAAGGAGCTTTTGCTCGACGGCACGCTCGATGCGGTCATCGACCAGAACCCGCGCGTCGAGGCCCGCGAAGCGCTCAACACCTTGACCCACGCGATCAGGGGCTTGCCCTACGAGTTGCACCAGCCGAGGCTGCAAGTGATCTTCAGAGAGAGCATCCCGGAGATCTGAACGGAAGGGTCCCGGGATTACCCGGGAAAGAGAGGCAGCGCCAGCAGGTGCAGGCTGTGGCGCTGCGGCGATCAAGGTAATCTTGAGCTCAATGCGTGCGGACTGTTGTCTTCGGGATGACGACGACCGGGATCGCCTCCCGCATGGCCGACCGGCTCGGCGTTCGGCTGGTTTCGCGGCGGAAGCAGCTGCCGCCAGGATCGTTCGCGAACACTGGCGCGGCACGCTCGGGCTTGGCCGCGACGAGACGCTGGCGGCGGCCTACTGGCGACGTGGCACGGCAGGACTGATGGCCGGCTGAAAAAGACTTTTTGATGGCGAATGCAACGCAGGCGATCCCCCTCTCCCCGTTCTTCACGGGGAGAGGGTAAGGGTGAGGGGCAGCGCGAACGTTGAGTGGAAACTCCGACGCTGGTGCTGCCCCTCATCTGCCTGCCGGCATCTTCTCCCGGTGGAAAACGGGGAGAAGGGGCTAGCCGCGACCCGACGCGACAATTCCCAATTACTCACTTTAGATCATTGCCCAATATTGACGATCGCCCGGTCACCCTCGCCGAGGCCGATCGCGATCCGGTCGCCGGAGATAATGCCCGATATGTCGCACACGACCAGCGGCATGCTGATTTCGTAGAGGAACTCGGCGACGATGGCGCCGACGGCCAGGATCGGATCGAACCGCTGCAGGATGATGCCGGCCGGCGCCGTGCCCCGGCGGATCGCCTCGGCGAGGACCGAAGATGAGGACGACGATCCCCGCCCGGATGCCATCACCAGGATCTTGCCGGCGACGTTGCCGCCCGGGTGCGATCGGTCGATGATGTCGCCCGTTTCGGCATCGACGCCACCCCAGAAGCTGAGCGCATCCAACAATACCAGCGCCGATCCCTGCGCCTCGCCGGCATGCTGGAACGTGCCAACTCTGTTCAGGGCTCGACTGTCCTGTTGGCTCATCGCGCGCCTCGCACGACGCGGCCGGCAGCGGCCGAGCGAACGCAGTCTGCCAGGTCGCCGAAGGCCACTGTCACGCCGATATTGCCGGGCGCATAGTGCGCAAATTTGCCGGAATTGGTCATCACCACGCCGTCGAGACGCTCGAGCACAGAGGTGACATAAGTGCAGGTATCGGTAACCGGAATGAGGTTGAACTTTTGCGCATCGTCCAGTTCGCCCTCGTCCTGCAATCTCTTGAAAGTGGCGCGCCCGGTGTTGACGTAGATCGGGATGCCCCTGCCCGGCGCCACCTCGCGCAGCATCGGCAACAGGCGCATCCATTCCTCGTGCGAAAAATGCGGCGTGCCGAGCGATACGGCCGCAAGCGGCGCTCCGTCGGGGACGCTCGACAGTTTTGCCAGCGCCTGGTCGATGTCGGCGCGACAGATCCGGATCGTCGCCTCCGGCGCCATGCCGCGAAATGCCTCGTCGAGCGTCCTTGCTTCCGGCGTGATGCCGACCGCATGAAACAGCGCCACCGCACCCGTCGTTGCCGCCGCCGCGCCAAGCGCCTTCAACTGATCCTCGTCGCGCGGCTGCGGCAGGCCCGATATGACCGGAATGCGGTCGCCGCTCGCTTGCCCGACAATAAGCCCGACGCCGACGAACAGGGCATCGGCAGGCTCGAAAGAACCGGTCAGCTCGAACAGGATTTGGCCGCGCCGGTTTTCGCTGAGATGCAGTCCCCAGGCCGGCGCGCGCCCGGTCATCGCGCAGCACAGATCGATGAAATCGCCATAGCGGTTGGTCCGCGCGCCGATCACCGAATTGGCAAAGACGATGGCGTTGGACTCGCCCCAGGCGATCTGCTCGCCAAAGCCCGGCCGGAACCGCGTCTGATAGGGCGCGCAGGTGAAGGTCGCCTGGCAGCCGAGTTTTAGATGCGCCTTCATCAGCCGCCGCGCCGGCACTTCTTGCGCCGGCGGCATCTTCACCAGCCCGGGATGGATGAGGTCGAAAGAACCGACATTGAGTGTCGTCGGCACCCGAACGCGGCCGCCGCCCTCGACCAGCCTTTCGACGAAATCGAGGCTGGCCTGGCCGTGATAGAGGCAGCCGTCGATATGCGCCCCGGCAATGTCCAACAATTTGCGCGCGCCGACGGCGTTGGAAAAGGCGACCAGTATCTTCATCGCTGCGGCCACGGCCCGGCCGTGCTCGCCGTCGAGCATCGACTGGTCGCCCGCACTGAGTTCAAGCGTCATCGGCATGCTCCGGCGCCCCATTTTGCTCGACAGACAGCGGGACAGGTGGGACGGATCGCCAGCTTTTACTAGCCAGCAGCGATCAGCACCGTGCTCTCCGGCGACCAGCGCAGCACCACTTTTTGCCCCTCCGCCAATCTTTCAACGCCGGTGTTCTGCACGATGACCTTGAGCGTTTGCCCGTCGCGATCGACGAAATAGGTGCTGTTGTTGCCGGCGAAGATGCGCTTGGATACCTGGCCGCGGAGCATATTGGCGTTCGGATCGGACGTCCCTGAATCGGTGGCGATGCGGATGCGTTCGGGCCGCACCGCGCAGCTGGCCTTGGCGCCGGCGGCAAGCGTCGCGCCTGCCGCGGCGGCAATCGCCGTGCCGTCCGGCAGCCGGATGCCGGCGCCGGTGGTCTCGCCGCGAAAAATATTGGCGTCGCCGAGGAAGGTGGCGGCGAACTCGCTCTTCGGCCTGTCGTAGATCTCCTCGGGCGGCCCCTCCTGCACCAGCCTGCCGTCACGCAGGATGCCGATGCGGTCGCTCATCGTCAGCGCTTCTTCCTGGTCGTGGGTGACGAAGATGGTGGTGATGCCGATCTCGCGCTGGATGCGCTTCAGCTCGATCTGCATGTCGACGCGCAGCGCCTTGTCGAGCGCGCCGAGCGGCTCGTCGAGCAAAAGCACGCGCGGCTTGGTGACGATGGCGCGGGCGAGCGCGACGCGCTGGCGCTGGCCGCCCGACAGCTGGTGCGGGCGGCGGGCGCCGAGCTTGCCGAGCTGCACCAGGTCGAGCGCGCGCTGCACCTCGCTGGCTATCGTTGGCTTGGCTTGCCCGCGCACCGACAGGCCGAAGCCGACATTGTCGGCGACGCTCATATTGGGAAACAGCGCATAGTTCTGGAACACCATGCCGATGCGCCGCTTCTCGACCGGCACCCGCTCGACGCTCTCGCCGCCGATGGCGATGCGGCCGGAGTCGGGGAAATCGAAGCCGGCGATCTGGCGCAGGAGCGTGGTCTTGCCGCTGCCCGACGGCCCGAGCAGCGCGTAGAAACCGCCGTCGGCGAAATCGATCGAGACATCGTCCAGCGCCTTGTGCGCGCCAAAACTGCGCGACAAATTCGCTACCTGCACGCCGGCCATTATTTCTCTCCGCCGAATTTGAAGAATTTTGCCGTGAGCAGCATCAGCGCCATCGAGACGACGATGATGATCGTCGAGACGGCATTGATCTCCGGCGTGAAGCCCTTGCGGATCGCGGCGTAGATCTCGACCGGCAAGGTCGTCTGGCCCGGCGTCGACAGGAAGTACGAGACCACGAACTGGTCGAACGACACGGCGAAGGCGAACAGCCCGCCGGCGATGACGCCCGGCATGATCCAGGGCAGCGTGACCCGCGAAGTCACCTGCCACTGGTTGGCGCCGAGCGATCGCGCCGCCTCTTCCAGCTCCGGCGCAAAGGTCTGCAGCCGGGCTGAGACGACGACGATGACATAGGGCAGCGCCAGCGCCACATGGCCGAGCAGGATCGCGAACAGCCCACGGCCGATGCCGACGCCGAAGAAGAAGATCAGCATCGCCGTGCCGGTGATCAGCCACGGAATGGCGATCGGTGGAAACAGCAGCGCTTGCAGGACTTTCTTGCCGCGAAATTCATGGCGATAGAGCGCCAGCGATGCCGCCGAGCCGAGCACCGTGGAGATGATGGTGGTGATGATGGCGATCTCCACGCTGTTCCAGGTGGCCGAGATCAGCTGGTCGTTCTGCCACAACGACGCGTACCACTCGGTCGTCCATTCGAACGGCAACTGGTAGAAGGGCGACACGTTGAACGACATCAGCGCCATGATGATGATCGGGAGGTAGAGAAAGGCGAGCAGCAGCCAGATGTAGAGGCGCCCACACCATTCCAGGATACGCGTCGTCGCCATCACGCGGCCCTCTTCAACACCGGCGACGCCAATGCCAGGATGACCAGCACGACGGCCAGCAGGATAAAGGACAGCGCCGCACCCAGCGGCCAGTTGAACACGGCGACGAACTGGTCCTCGATGACCGTGCCGTAGAAAGTGCCGGTGCGGCCACCGAGAATACGCGGTTCCATGAAGGAGCCGACGACGGGAACGAAGATCAGCGCCGCACCGGCGACCAGCCCCGGCATCGACAGCGGAATGATCACCCGTTTCAGCATTTGCAGCCGCGAGGCGCCGAGCGAGCGCCCTGCCTCGATCAGCGAATCGTCGATGGCCTGCAGCGTCAGGTAACAGGTCAGCACTATGTAGGGCACGTAGGAGTGGACCAGGCCGATGATGACGGCCGGATAGGAATACATCAGGTCGATGTTGATCTTGAACGGCAGCACGGCGTTGAGTGCGGTGTCGAGAATGCCGCCCTCGCGCAGCACCATCGCCCAGGAGAAGATGCGCACCAGGCCGTTCGACCAGAACGGCAGGATGACGAGCAGGAAGATCGCCTCGCGGCTGCGTCCCCTAAACACCTTGGCCAGCACATAGGCCGCGGGATAGCCGATGACGACGCACCACAGCGTCACCTCGAGCCCGAGCCTGAGCGAGGCCAGCAGCAGCGTCCGGTAGAGGCCTTGCGCAAAGAAGGTGGCGTAATTGTCCAGCGTGAACGACCACGCCTTTCCCGACAGCGGCAGCTCGGTCATGAAGGAGAAAAACACCATGGCCGACAGCGGCAAGAAGATCGCCACCGTCAGCCAGAGATAGGCCGGCACAAGCAGCGGCAAAGCCGATCGCAATCCGCTCCTCGAACCGGTTGCGACCTGTCCAGCCATATGTTCCTCCCGAATGCTTGCCGTTACTTTCACCCCGCCCGTTACTTCACATTGACCTTCAGCTCCTGCCACAGCGCCAGATAAGCCTCGCGCTGCGCGTCGCTGATCGGCGCCTGGAACTGGATGCGCTTGGCGACGTCGGGGTCGCCCATCACCTTGCGGTTGAAGGCGTCTTCGGGAAGGGTGGCGACCGCCTTGGCGTTGGCCGACACCGGCGCGCCGACCTTGGTGACCCATTCGACGTAGAATTTCGGTTCGATCATGTAGTTGATGAAGGCCTCGGCGCCGGCGACGTTTTTGGAACCGACCGGGATGGAGAAGGCGTCGAGCCAGGCGACGGCGCCTTCCCTGGGGATGACCAGCGAGACCGGCAGCTTGAAATGCGTCTTGGCGCGGTCGGCCGAGCCGCTCCAATAAGTGCCGATGTCGATCTGATTGGAGGCGACCATCTGGTTCCAGTCGTTTTCCGAGCTCCAGAACGTCTTGATCTGCGGCATCAGCGAGGCCAGCTTCGCCTTGACCGCCTCCATATCCTTGATGTCATTGATGTTCTGGCCGGTGGCGATGGCGCCGAACTGGACCGCCTCGACCGCGTCGTCGCGGATGGTGACGCGGCCCTTATGCGCCTCGTTCCACATCTCGGCGATGCTGGTCGGCGGCGTCTCGAAGGCTTTCTCGTTGATGGCGAGCGCGGTCAAGCCCCACACCCATGGCACGCCATAGACCTTGCCATCGCGGGCGAGCATGGGCGAGCCTGCCTTGTCCGCGCTGATGTCGGCATAGTTGGGGATTTTCGAGACGTCGATCGGCTGGATCAGCTTTTCCGCCATCGCCTGGTCGTTGAAGGCGGCGTTGATCATGACGACGTCGTAGAGGCCGGGATTGGTCCTCAGCTTGGTCAGCATTTCCTGTTCGGAATTGAAAAAATCGTTGACGACCTTGTTGCCGGTCGCCTTCTCGAAAGCGGCGATGGCCCAGGGCTCGTCGGCGCCGTAGCCCTTCCAGTTGAGCACATGCACCTCGTCGGCGCTGGCGACCAGTGCGGAAGCGAAGACGGCGGTTGCCGTCAGAAAAGCAGTCAGTTTGGGCATGCGCATGTTCGTTCCTCTCATTGTTTGCCCGGTTGGCGAGCTTGTTTAAGTCATTTTTGCTGTCGGAAATGGGCCTCTTGCCTGCCGCCATGCACGGATTGATCGTCATGGCTGAGGAAAGTCTGGATCTCGTGGGCGGTCGGCGCCGACGACCCGCCACGGCGCGTGACCGAGAGCGCTGCCGCCGCATTGGCGTAGCCCGCCGCTTCGAAGGGCGGCACGCCGCGCGACAGCGCGCTAACGAAGGCGCCGATATGGGTGTCGCCGGCGCCGTTGGTATCGACGGCGGCGACGTTGAAACCGGGTATGGCCTTGGCGCCGCCATCCGCCAGCCGCACGAAACAACCTTTTGCTCCGGCGCGGATGACGACCGCCTCGGCGCTCGGGCAGTGATTGGAAAGAAGCCGGGCGGCGATGGCCTCGACAGCGCCGGGGCCGGCGATCTCGCCCGCTTCCGTTGTGTTGCAGCTCAGCCAGTTCGTGCGCGCCAGCACCCGGTCGAGAATGGCGCGCGGAATCTCCGATATGACAGGCGTCGGATCGAAGACGAAGGGAATTTCCGCCGGCAGCGCCTCGATCCAGTCGGCCAGCGCGTCGCGGCTCCCGACATAGCTCAGCGTATAGCCGGAGGCGAACACCCAATCCCCCGGCGCAACCCGGACGGCCGCCATCATGCCGAGGCTGAGCACGCTCTCGGCGCCAGGCCATGACACGAAGGTGCGCTCGGCGTCGCCGCTGATCATGGCGACGCAATTGCCGCTGTCCATCAAAGGCGATGGGTGCGTCAGCGTTGCGATGCCCTCGGCGGCAAAAGCGGCACGCAGGAAATCGCCATTCGGTCCGCTGCCGAGCTGGCCGCCGAAGACGACCTTCATGCCGGTGCGACTGGCCGCAACCATCATGTTGAAGCCGCCGCCGGCGACCTGGGCAAAGCTCGATGCGGTCTTTTCGGTGCCGGGCGCCGGCAAGGCGTCGATGCGGTAGACATAGTCGACCACCGCGCTGCCGATATGGACGAGACGCCGGCTCATGTCAGGCTGAGCTCCGCTCATGCCGCTGCATCCTTGCCGGAACTGCTTTTCGTCGTCCGCGCCGCGACCAGATCGGCGGCGAGCGCGCGCACCTGCGCCATGTCGAGGCCCTTGAGCCGGGCGATGTGTTCCTGCGGCAATCGGCAAAAGCCGGCGCAGGCGCCTGCCATGCCGGCGGCGATGGCGCCGATCGTGTCGGTGTCGCCGCCGAGATTGGCGCTGATGACGGCCGCCCGCCAGGGATCGCCGCCGGCGATTTCCAGCACGGCGAAGGCCGCCGGAACCGATTCCTGGCTGGCGACGCCGGTGCCGACCAGGTCGACGATCAGCCGGATGCCGTCGGTGACGGCCTTGCCGCGAACCAGGCCCCTCGCCCAGTCGATGCGCGCGGCGATATCGCCGCCGCTGGTCCAGTGACCGTGTTCTGCGCCCTGCCTGGCCGCCACGACCGCGCGATCCAAGGCGGCGCGCCAATCGCCGCCGGCAACGCCACAGCTGACGGCGGCGGCAACGGCAGCCGCCGCGGCAATGGCGATCGAGGTGTTGTGCGTGGCGCGGCAGGTTTCCGCAACCTTGGCGACCAGCGCGCCGAGCGGCTCCGGCGGCATCATGATGCCGACCGGCGCGATGCGCATCGCCGCGCCATTGGTGTCGCCGCTGCGCCCAGCCTCCTCGGCCGGCACGCCGTCATTGATGGCGTCGATGGCGCGCTTGGTCGAAGGTCCGAGCAGATCGTAGCTGCCGCGCGCCTTGACCTCGCGCTCCCAGTCGAGCAGCGCCTTGACCCAGCGCGTGTGGTCGAAGCCGTCGCCTGAAGCGACCAGGATGCGGCCGAGCAGCAGCGCCTGTTCGGTGTCGTCGGTGACAGTGCCGGCGGACAGGCCCTTCGACACCGGATGGTCGGCGGCGGGCGCGACGAAACCCTCGACAGGACCGTAGAGCTCGACGATGCGGGCCGGCGACAAAAGCTGTGTCGGCATGCCGAGCGCATCGCCCAGCGCCCCGCCGACAAGCGCACCCATCGCCCGGTCGATCGCCGCGGCCATCTCCATGCTCAGAACTCCAGGTGAAGCGCGAAATGCGCCGGATTGAGCAGGCTGGTGACATATTCGATGGCGCGGCCGTCGGCGGCGCGCGTCAGGCGCCGCGTGCGCAGGAACGGCGCGTCCGGCGCGCAGTCGAGAATGGCCGCGTCCTCGGCGCTCAGCATCTCGATATCGACCCACTCCTCGCCGTGATCGGGGACAAGCCCCGCCGCGCGCAGCGTCTGGTGCAGCGAGCCCTCGCGCAGGCCGCGCAGCGGCACGTCCTCCAGTTCGGGCGACAGCGGCAGGCGGCTGCGCTCGATCGAGATGGCGTGGCCGTCATCGGCGTTTGAGCGCACCCGGTCGACGGCGATGAAGAACGGGCTTTCGACGCCGAGTGTGGCGGCGAGCTCGGCATCCTGCATGACTTCGAGCCTGAGCGTGCGCGTCTCGGCATTGGCGCCGGCATTGGCCAGTGCCCGCGACCAGCCGACGGCGTCGTCGACCGGCATGCCGTCGAAGGTGACGAACGAGCCGATGCCGACCTTGGTGGTGATCAGCCCGCGGCTCGACAGTTCCTCGAGACCCTTGCGGATGGTGTTGCGGCTGACGGAGAAGCGCTGGACAAGCTCGTTCTCGCTCTGCAGGCGGTCGCCGAAGCCGAGCACGCCGGAGCGGATCTCGCGCTCGAGGACGGTGGCGATCCGTTCGGGCTTGCCGGTTCCGGGAGACGACAGGGTCGTGCGACGCGCCATGCAATACCTGTTCAGTAAACCTGTATAATCCTGTTCAATAACGCGACAGGGCGAGTCATGTCAACGGCTCGCGGCCGGCACGCTTTGGGTTCCCGGCATCCCGGGCAAGATTGCCCTGCTGATCACGACGGCCCCTCCCGATCACGACGGCCCCTGCTGATCACGACGGTTCGTCGCAGGCTGCAATTTTACGGGAACCTTCACCACCCCCGAGCGGTTTTTTCTGTAGTCGCGATGCGGCGACGACCAAAAAAATGGAGACAAATGGAGGCAAACCATGCTTACGAAGTTACTCGCGGCGTCCGTGCTCTCCGCTGGTCTGGCCACTTCTGCGATGGCCCAGAGCACAGCCGACACAGAGGCTGGCATGGCTCCCGGCAGCGGCAGAAGCGTCGTCATCGACCCGGCCCCGACCGATCCGAACCTGGCCGAGCCGGATGCTGTCGATACCGGGATTACCGGTAGCATCATTGCGGGCCCCGACGGCACGAATTCCAATGCCGATCGGAACTGCCCGCCAAGCCCGCAGGGCGCGATGCCTGATGCCACGCACAAGGCTCCCGGCACGGTTTCACCGACCGTCAACGACAGGCACTGCGGCATGTAGCCGAGATCGATTTCGGGACCAGCGCTTCGGCCGCGGGACAGTGCTTCGTCCCGCGGCCGAAGGGTTATGTGCGAAACCTTTGATGGCAGAGCGAGGCGCCCCCTCTGTCCTGCCGGATATCTCCCCCCTTGGGGGAGATCACTGATTTCGCCAATCACAAAAGTCGCAAGAAGAGTGCCGTCGTCGAAGCTGCCAATCTCCCCCCTCGTGGGGGAGATGTCCGGCAGGACAGAGGGGGGGCGCCGTAGAGCACTACCTCAGATGGCGGCTAGCCCTTGCGCGGCCGGGCAGTCTTTGAACTGGTCACCTTGCCGGCCGCCGGCTCCTTCGGCCGAGCCGGAGCCTTCGGCCGAGCCGGCGCCTTTGGCCGAGCAGTCTTGGCTTTGGTTCCGCTTTCCCCACCGTCGATCTCGGCCGCGGCCTGGTCCCAGTGCTGCTGATGCGCGCCGTCGGGCCGGCCGGCCTGCTCCCAGATCGCGTGAGCCCGCCGGCGAATGCGTTCCTGCCTGTTATCAGTCACTGTTGCCTCCTCGGCTCAAATCGGTGAGCGACAACTTCTAGCTGAATTTTCGACCGGCGTCTTGGGGGCTTCGGCCCAGATTGGGTCGGCCAGGGTCGGGTCGGCCCGGGTCTGGCCCGCCTAAATCGGACAGGACCGCGACCCCGAGGAGTGCCGCCTTTTTGGTGATCAGCCCCGCCAGATCCGCTTCCGAGCGCTCCGTTCCGGTTTGCTCACGCACGGCTGCAATCAACGCCTTCATCGACAACAGGGCAGAGCCCCGTTCGGCAAGCAGCTTGTCGACGGATGCGGCCACATCGCGTGATTCGACATGCGGCAACATGGAAATGGCTCCTTCCGTCCCGCCACGAAGACGATCGACAGCCGGCTGCCTGCCGGCGAGCCGCCGCTCTTCCCGCGTCTTCCCGGGAGAGCGGCGGGTGAAGGTCAGTCGATGACCTGCACGATCCTGCGGGTGCCGGGATCGACCAGTACGGTGCGACCGTCGACGACTACGTATCTGTATTCGACGTCGGGAACCTCGTGAAGTTCAACCGTGTCGGGCAACGTGGAACCGACGTTGAGTTCCACGCCCAAGAGGCTGATCGACGCCAGCGGGTGCCTCTCCACATATTGGCGGACGACCGTCTGCTGCTCGGGCGTGATAATCACCTGGTCTGCGGTGGCGACGCCGACACCGGCCAGCAAAGCCAGCCCGGCGGCGGCAGGAACAAGGTGGATTTTCATCGTCTTCTCCTGTCTGGTTTGCGGGCTCTGCTGTCCTCAGTCGGGACGACTCAGCCCAAAAGCCAACGTTTGACGAAACCGTCTTGTTCCGTGAGCGCCGACTAATTGATCGCCGCGTTGGCTGGCAGTGGCCCGCGATCTTGGTCGCCCAAGCGCGCGGGCCGATCGGTTTTGCCCGATCAGCAGCGATACCGGAGGGGGGTGATATCGACTGCTTCGAAAACAACATTTAGTCATAACTAATGTTCCGCCCCCCAGCAAAAAAGCTGCCGGCGCAGGCACCGTCAGGCGCGAGACCGGCAAATGCTCTCAATCTATGGTTTCGGCGGCTGCGCCGGGACCTCGCCGGGCTTGAGCACCGGTGTCCTGCCTTGGTCTGGCGGCGGTGCGGCCATGCCCTGATCGCCGGTCGGCGGCGGCAGCAGCACGCCGTTGCAGGGTTCAAGCGTGTCGGTCAGGTTGTTGTTGTCACCGTTGTTGACGGGCGGCGGCGGCTGCTGCTGGCCGTTCTGCGGCTGCGCCTGGCAATGGCCGGCACGCGCCCGGTCTTGTGTCTGGTTATCCGTCTGGGCGGCAACCGGCGCCGCCAACACCAGTGCGCCGAGCAGCGTGATTGGCAGGAATGCGAAAGGTTTCATGTCGAACGCCTCCGCGCGAACGATCGCCTCCTTGCCAAAGCCGGTTGGCGGCGATTGGTTCCCGCCTGCAGCAAGCCGCCCGGCTCAATCGCGCCGGCGCGGCATGTTGGGGAATCGTTAATCAGCGATTGCTACTATAGCGGAATGACCAAGAACCTCGGAAACGCCGAAAGAAGTTCCCCAAGGGAGCCGGCAAGGAGCTCCGCCCTGAGCCGGCTGGCGCCAGCCTTGTTTCCCCTGGCAGTCGTCGCGCTTGGCTACCTGGTCGGCTGGCAGTTCTTCGGCTTCTAGAGCGGGGCCTCTGGCTGCAACCGCCAATCGCCAACGCTGGCGATTAGCCAAATCCCACCACGCCTTCGTCATCCCAGGGCAAGCAAGGAGCGAAGCGACGCGGCGCAGACCCTGGGATGACGAAGTGGAGGGGTGGTTTGGCTAATCCTAGAGGCCGTGGGACCTTAGCTGCCGGCCGGTGGCCGGCCAATCGCCAACGCTGGCGATTGGCCAAATCCCACCATGCCTTCGTCATCCTAGGGCAAGCAAGGAGCGAGGCGGCGCAGACCCTGGGATCCATGCCGTTACGCCAGCCGAAGAATGCAGCGGCCCAGAACGGCGCTTGCATCCGCAACCCTGCTCGTTACGCTTCCGCGCCGCGTCGCTTCGCTCCTTGCTCCCCCTGGGATAACGAAGACCCACTAGTCCGGGAAAAAGAACACCGGCTCCTCGCATCGGTGGACCCGGCATTGACCGTCAAGCGTCCGGACATAGGCGGCGACAGGCACTTCGGGCCAGTCGCATTCATTGCCGAACCGGCGGACATAGCGGTCATAGGTGTTGCGGCCGGTGGTCAGCACCACCGCGCGCCGGCTCTGGATCAGAAGCTGCGTCTGTTCGCATGTCATGGCGCGCGTATCCGGCCGGGCGTGAGCCATGCCTGTGGCGGCGATCAGGATCGCTGCGGCTGTCGCGACGATTGGGCGAGCTGGCATGATAGATCCTCTCAAGGGTCGTGCCCAACGCGCACCTTCGCCCGTGGTTCCGCAACCTTCGGCTTTTAGCGCATCGGCCCACCTTGGTGGTCGGGGCGAAGAGACGTCGCGGGAAAAGACCTTGGATCAGGCGCCGGCTGCTTCTAGCACCAATCTCCAACGCTGGCGATTAGCCATACGCTACTACACCTTCGTCATCCTAGGGCGAAGCAAGGAGCGAAGCGACGCGGCGCAGACCCCTAGGTGTTTGATCCCGGACTTTAATGGCGCATCATCGCAATCCGAGAACCGGTTCCTCGCATCGATGGACCCGACATTGACCGTCAAGCGTCCTGATGTAGGAGGTGACGGGCGCTTCGGGCCAGTCGCACTCATTGCCGTATTGGCGGACATATCGATCATAGGTGTTGCGGCCGGTGGACAGGACGACGGCGCGCCGGCTCTGGATCAGCTGCTGCGTCTGTTCGCATGTCATGGTGCGCGCATCCGGCCGGCCGTAAGCCATGCTTGTGGCGGCGATCAGGATCGCTGCGGCTGTCGGGACGATTGAGCGAGCTGGCATGCTGCATCCTCGCAAAGGTCGTGCCTAACGCGCAGCTTCGCCCGTGGTTCCGCACCCTGCGCAACGGCACGAGGGCGCAACAACACAACCCGCGATCTCACTCCTCCTTCTCGGGCTTAAACCGCCTGACCACCACTTCGAAGACGATGTCCGAGATCCACATCGCCGAGACGCCGATGAGGAACGCCGCGGCCAGCGTCGTGGTGTCGTCGTTGGCCGGAGTCGCCAGGCCGGTGGCGCGGAAATAATGCACCACCGGCAAGGTCAGGTAGGCCGCCGCCAGCGCGCCGCAGATCGGCGACGCCACCATCTCGCGAACCTTGTAGCGGTGGCGCGACAGGGCTCGCAAAATCCCGCCGGAAAGGCCGGCGACCACCACCGGCGCCTTGATGCCGAGCGCGTCGAGAAGTTCCTGTATCATGGCTTCCACCCGCACCATCTGGCGCCCTTGCCGTTGTAAGCATTGATTTCGTCGAGCTCCGGCCGCGTCATGGCGGCGACGACGGCGGCGGACGCACGGCGCGGCTGGTTGTGGTCGCACCAAACCTGGCGCGCCGGCGAAACCGGCGTTGCGCACCCAGCGAGCAGCAGGCCGCCAAACAGCAGGCACTTGGGCAACAGGCACCCGAGCAGCAGCATCAGCGCTTTGACCATCGCATCGCCTCCCGCCGTGCGGCTTCGTCCGGCAGGTCGCGCGCCACGCGTTCGGCATCGGTCGCCTCGCGGTCCATTTCGAGGCGCTCCTCGACGGCAACGAGTTTTTCTGCCGCTCGCCTGGCCGCATCCTTGTTGGCCCGACCGCCGGCGACAAACAGGCCGATGCCGCCGACGAGCGCGGCAAAAATCGCCAAGATCGTCGTGTTGCCGGCGAGCGCTCCCAGCATGGAAAGCACCCACATCTCAATTGCCCTCCACGGCAGGCTGGTTTCTGACGAGCCGGCGACGCCGTCGCGCACGACATTGATCAGGATCTTGAGCAGGGCCAGCACCCCGGTGATTTTTAGCGCCAGGGCGGCGTCGATGCCGAACAGCGTCCAGTCGAAGCCCACCAGGCCGGTGAGCAGCAGGATCAGCACATTGATCAGATTGTGCGCGGCGTTGGTATTGAACCAGTTCATGGCTTTACCTTTCGAAACAAGGAGGGGGCCTTTCGAAACAGGGAGAGGATTGCGGCGACCAACGGAGCCAGCACTGCGGCCCGCAATCCGGACAACGGTCCGGAAAACGGTCCGCGCCGCACTCCGGCTTTGCCCGGCTCTGCCTTGGCGGGCGTGAAGCCCTTCGGTTGCGGCGGCTGCGGGATCGGAACCGGCGTCGGAGGGGGCGGCGTGTCCCTGATCCCGGACCATTTGCGGAATGCCTCGGCAAGCCGGATATCGTAGGCGTTCTTCCCATAGGATGCGCCATTGTAGCCCTTGGCGAAGCCGGCCCAGTCATGCTTGCGCAATTTGCCGTCGAGCCGGTTGGCGGCGATGAAATTGACCGCCGCCGCCAGCTGCGGCGCCTCGTCCGCCATCATGGCTTCGACCATGGCCTGCACGGTCAGAAAGCCGGCCGCCCTGAAATTCTCGCCAAGCACCTGGCCGAG
Source organism: Mesorhizobium sp. WSM4845 (assembly GCF_055811455.1). Lineage (NCBI taxonomy): Bacteria > Pseudomonadati > Pseudomonadota > Alphaproteobacteria > Hyphomicrobiales > Phyllobacteriaceae > Mesorhizobium > Mesorhizobium sp. WSM4845. The sequence continues at coordinate 50,870 of NZ_JBVVQA010000008.1, read as the reverse complement.
CCCCCATGACGCCGATCTGAGCGCCGCCGTCTCGTCGATGGCGCAGGCGGCTTTCAGGCGCGGATAGCTGTCGCGGGGATAAGGCTTTTCGCCCCATTTGGCATAGGCAAGGCCGGCCGCTACCGCCTTTGCCCGAGCCGCGCCCGCCAGATTGCGATAAAACACATGCGGCTCGAACAGGATTGACCGGCCGGCCCTGGGCGTCGAAGCCATGCCCGCTGGTTTCGACATCGAGAAAGGCGTGGATCTCGTCTTCGCCGACGCCGATGCTGGCGCCGAGTCTTGGCAGATCGAGATCGTCGAGGCGCCTGGCGGCGCCCTTGAACGTCATGTCCATGGTCTTGTCCTTTCCCAGGTTGATGTTTGCAGGCGCCAGCTTGATGTTTGCAGGCGCCCGGTTGATGTTTGCAGGCGCCCGGTTGATGTTTGCAGGCGATTGTGTGAAATGGCCCCAGGCTGAGGGGATTTGCCGATGTCGCAACACGAAGGAACGGCGCGCTGGACGGTGAAGGCCGAGCTCTGCGCGGTCGGCCGCGACAAGCCGCTGCTTGTCGCGCTGGCGGGGATCCTGTGCCTCTATTGCGGGCTGATAGCCGGGCCGATCGTCTATGCGTTCCTGGCCTTCCAGGGCATGGCGAATTTCTTCAACTGACAGCATTGACCAGTTGAGAACAGCTCGATCCGTATTGCCATCGGGATGGAAACCGCTTAGCCGGAATAAACTGCTCCCATGAACCGTTCATACCCCATGGGAACAGGTGCGGGAGGGCGCGTGACAATCAGGATCAGGCTTCCGGGCGGGACACTGAAGATCAAGAAAAAGGACGAGCTGCGCCGCCGCGAGCAGAAGCGCCAAGTCCCGGTCTGGCGGCTTGGAGACTATTTCATCGTCTGGTGGCCGAGCAGCATTTCGGATCGTCCGTCCGGACGCCCGCCAAATTGATGATCCCGAGCCTGCACCCGGACCGTGATGGAACCGGTCCCGGAAAACAGCCGCAGAAAGAATCAACGATCAGCCCTTGACTCTTCCGCCACGGAAGCTTCTCTAAGTCGCTGCATTGCACAACGGGGGTGTTGCGCGAGCGTGAGCGCGCCCGCCGCATCCCGGTTCTGAAGCTGGGCTCGCTGTATTTCAGCTGGTGGTCGAACCAGCCGCGTCCGTTGAACGACCAGCCCGACGACGATCCAAACCGATCTCAGGCAGCGCCTTGACGGCCCGAAAAAAGCCGTCCTCGGGCGGCTGCGCTTGAACCCTTCCGGTCAAGCCAGCAAACGCGCGCATCGGCGGTTGACTCTTCGGCTGGGGAAGTTCTCTAATTGCTGCATCGCACATCATTATTGAATTGCACAGCGGAGTTGAACCGATGGCCGTGCGCATCAAACTGCCGGGCGGCACCTTGAAGGTAAAAGTCTATCGCGAATTGCGGGGGCGCGAACGCGAGCGCCGCGTACCAGTCATGAAGGTGGGTTCGCTGTATTTTGTCTGGTGGTCGAACAGCCAGCCTCACAACAAGCCGCAAGACAGCCGTCATTAGCCCGTTGCCATTCGCCCGCGCCTTGGCGCAAGCGAATGGTTGGCGCTCTATGATGGGACGACGCTCATTGATGAGCGAAGGCATCATTTCATTTCACCAGGTCGCGGTCCGGCCGCACCAAAGCGTCGGCCGGAACGTCCGACCGTACGATTGAGCCGGCTGAAATTATCGCCCGGTCGCCGATCGTGACACCCTTCATTATCATGGCACTGTTGCCGATCCAGACATCATCTCCGATTGTGATCGGTGCTGAGCGGATGCCTGGGTCGACGCGCGGGTGGCCTTCGCGAAAGATGGCCTGCATCTGCGCAAAACGCTTCTGCGGGTCCATGGGATGCGAGTTGGTATCGTGGATCGCCACCCCCCACGAGACGTGGACATGTTTGCCGATCTTGATCCCCACCGGATCCGATGACCAAATCGTCGAGCCTGGACCAAAATAGAACCAGTCATCGATATTGATCCGACCCTCATGGGCAAAGACCTGCAGATGTCCGTCCAGATGGCTGTCCGCGCCGATTGAGACCCGGGACCTGTCGCCATGAATATTGAAGATCTCCGCCCCGGCACCGAACTTCGTGCGCGGCCCGATGACGGCATTCTCCCTTGCGGCGCCTGTGGCGATCCAAGACGAAAAGCGGCGGCGACCAGCGAGAATAGTGGAGAAGATACGCATCAGCGAACATCTGCCACACGCCACCATTTCAGTCTAGGCATCGAAGAGACCCCGACGCACCATTTGACGCAGGCATTCGGCGTCATAGGTGGCATGGCGCAGGCTGCCGGTTGCATTCGGATGCAGCTCGTCCGACATGTACAGTGCCGACGTGATGTAGCCCATGCCGCTCTGGGAAATGTCGATGAACGGGATTCCGAGCGCATGTGCCACATAGCGCTCCGCCTCGAAGAACTGATCGATCGTGTTGCCCTGACCGTTGACACGTCCGATTCGGTGGGTCGCGTGGCTGGGACCGCCGCTGTACGTTCCGATCATGACGATTTTAGCGCTCGGTGCCTGCAAGCGGATAGCGACGCAGGCCGCCCACAGCGACCCATAGTGAGTGGCATAGGTCGTGTCGCCGAAGGCACCCAGAGGCGTCTCTTGCGCGCCGAAGGCGTTCGGGCCGGGCTCCAGAGTGACGATCTCCGTATCGGCCGGAATTTCGACGATTCTGTTGGACATTCCGTAGCTCGGGTAACCAGTCGTGCTCAGCCCCAGCGCAGAGCCGCTGACGCCAAGATTGGTAAGTATCATCCCCGTCTGTCCGGCGAGTAAAGGCGCATAGTAGGCGCCGATCGTGATGCTTGAGCCAAGCGCTGCCGATTTTTTGTCGACAAGAGCAGCCGAGCCGTCATCATACGGGCCGCCGCCGAGACTGGTCGGGTCGGACAGGACACCCAAGTATAGGCCGTCACTACGGATAGCAGTTACGCCTGCGCTGTGCGCCCACGGCAAAACCGAAAGGTCTTCCGAAAATAAATTGAGGTTCGGGCCGTCGTTGATCCTTATAGTCGAGGATTGCACGTGCAGGCCGGACACCCCGTCACCAACGTAGGGGTGGGCCCCTGTGGCAGAGAATATCCGGTGCTGCGGGTTCATGCCGCCCGCAACATCTGCCTCTTGATTTATCTTGATCTTGTACCAGCCGCCACCTAGCGGAGCGATCGAGGCCGTAGCCGGAAACGGAAACGTCGAGTTGATTGCGACGGACCCCACTTCGATATTGGCCGTAACGTCGTAGCGAGCGCCTGAGTTGGAGAACAGGTTGAGCCGGAGGCGTTCATCACGCTTCGCGATAACCTCGATCTCGACGTCATCGCCGATAACAAGTCCGGTACGGGGTTGCCAGAAGGCCGGGCTTCCCGAACCCACTGGTTCCACTAGCTTGGTGGCCGTAAGCCTGCCGTTGATTAGTACGTCCAGCCGGTTCACGGTATCTTCAAGTGCCGGGACAACAAGCGCCTCCGGCGTGGCCGTATTGATCACGTCAGCAAGGTTCTGCCGAGTGAACGTCAGGCTCGTCGGGTCGCTGCTCGGGAACAGGTTGACGGTCGTTCCCTGCTTCTGCATGACATGCTTCCGGACGTATATCCCGAACACGCAATCGCCTGTATAGGCGGTGGGAGATATGCGGCACTGTGCATTGCCCGGCCCAGTTGCGGTTATCTGGGCAGTCACCTTGAACTTATACCACCCGACGCCCAAGGCCGTCGCGACGGCGCTGATTAGATTAGCCCCACCAGAAGCAATGATGGTCCCTTCCAATAGATTGAGCGTAGCATTGTACGCCGCCCCCACTGAGGTGCTGATAAGCTGGACAGTCCCGCGTTCATCCGCCTTAGCTTCAACAATGTGCTCAAGAGTATCGCCTCTGACATATGGGAAGGCGGCTCTGTAGAGGGACGGGTTGATGCCCGCCCCGGCTGCCTCAATGAGCTTTGCAGTTGGGACACTGGCACCCTCGATCATGAGGATACGGTCCACGTCAGACAACAGCGAGGAAGTTGCCGCCCGAACGCCCGTGTCGGTCGCCGCCGGCCCCAACGTCACATTGTAGAGGCCCAGAACGCCGGCTGAAACCTCGGTCCAAAAGTACTCACCAACCTCGACATTCCGGCCCAAAACCGCCGCCGCACTTGCGCCAGCAAGCCCAGCAGAGGCCGCGAAGCTGAAAGCTGGCGCCGCCGTGTAGGAACCGGGTGCCGTGATCAGGATCATCGTCACAGCACCGCCAGCGACCACGAACGGGCCGCTGCGCCAGAACCGGCGCCGCCGGCAAACGCCAGATCGAAAGTGCCGTCCATGCCGCCGGCGCCGCCGACCAGGGTACTAAAGCCAGCCACGCCAAAGCCGACTGCGGCGGCCGTCGTCGGGAAGATGCCCTTGCCATACAGCGACGCGTCGCGTGCCGCCTGGGCGCCGTCCAGGTTGGCCGCCGTGGAGCGACATCGGCGGCGGTCTGTCCGGTATTGGCAGCGGACGTGGACGCGCTGGCGGCGGCTTGGCCGGCGCTGGCCTCGGTGGCATGCTTCAGCGCCTGCGTTCCATCGCGCAGCGTCACACCGCACCGACCACCTCCGCAATGTCGGGCGGCACGAACGGCGCAATGGCGATGGCATCGCTGCCCACCACAGGCTCGTCAGCGCTGAATTCAAACACCCAGCCGGCATTGATTGTCCCAACCTGGGTGTGGACCGTCGTTCCCTTCTGCAGGGTGCGGGCGGTGCGGGCGTCGGCGGCGCGGAACCATTCGCCTTCGCTCACCGTGTAGATGCCGTTCTGCGTCGGGTCGGCCTGGTCCTTGACCAGCACGCGGTCGCCGACCTCGGCCGGCACGCCGTCGATGGTCTGCAGGCGATGCAGCAGGATGCTGGCCGTGGTCGCCAGGCGCACGGGTTCGCGTTCGCCGGTCGGAAGTCGAACGGCGGCAGTTGCGGGTCGGGCCATCAGGCTTAGCTCCATGAAAAAGCCCCGCGAAGCGAGGCTTGAAAGTGATTTCAGCGGGCGCGGGACGGGCGGTCCATGGCACCTCGGCGATGGCCGAACCCCCGCGCCTTCGTCATCCCAGTGCGGAGCAAGGAGCGAAGCGACGCAGCGCAGACCCTGGGATCCGTTCCGTTACCTTGGAGCGTTGCTGCGGTGCAGTACCTTTGATCGCCGAGGGACAGCGCCCGGACAGCGCCCCCTCTGTCCTGCCGGACATCTCCCCCACACAGGGGGAGATTGGCAGCTTCGCCGACACCTCACCCCTTACCCCTACCTCCCCTCCAGCCGCGCCGCCTTCTCCAGCGCCGCCAGTTGCGCTTCGTCCAGTGTCAAAAACCCCATGATGTGCTGCACCACTTCGGCGCGCGCGTTGCTCAGCGCGCTGTGCAGCTCGAAGCCGTTCGGCGTCCTGGTCTTGGCCAGCCACTCGCCGTAGGACGGGCGGCGGTAATAGCCGGTCGCCGCCGTCAGGTCCGCCAGCACCATCTCGCCGTCCTGGCCCGAGAACACCCTGAGATAGGCCCTGGTCAGCGCATCCTGCGCCCTGGCCGGGCCGCCGGCCTGGCGCGAATGGGCGAAGCGCTTGCCGCTCATGCGCCGCCCTCGCCGCCCTGCGGCATCAGCCCGCTGAGACTGTCGAGCAGGCCGCTGTCGCGCGCCTGGACCGCCGCCGGCACGGCATCCCTGGCAACCTTGCCGGCGGCGGCGATCGCCGCCATGCCGGCCTGCGCTTGTTGCGCCCTGGCTCGGGCATCGCGAATATCAGCCACCTCGTCCTGGCGGCGAAAGATGCGCTGCGGGCTGCGGCCGGCGCTCTGCACGATCTTCAGCGCCTCGTCGCCGTCGATATTGTCCATGACGCCGGGGTCGAACTGCGCCATCTGCATGGCCGTGGTCACCACCTGGATGGTGTCGCGCGCCTCGGCCGAGCGGCGCAGCACGTCGAGCGGACCGGTGAAGGTCGGCCGCACCGCCTTGCCGGCGAGGCTCGCCGGCGGCAGGAACCGGCTGTCTTCCTCATACAATCCCTTGTCCTCGAGGATACCGAGCTCGCGGTCGAGATTCGAGGCAAAGCCGGCCTGGATGATCGAGCCGGAGGGCCCGAGCAGCGCGCCCTTCTCCTCCTGCCGGATCAAGGCTTCGGTGGCCGTCATCTGCGGGTTCTGCACAAGCGTCTGGAACAGGTTGACGAACATCATGTCGCGGATCTCCTCGGCCCGGCTTTCCGCGTAGTCGAATGCATGGGTCGGGTTCTGGCCCACAGCGATCGGCGCAATCAGCGGCCGGCCATTGTCGTCGATGAGGCCGGGATAATTCTCGCCGGGATTGAGCACCGGCACATAGTCGAGCCGCGCCTTCGACGCGGTCGCCGGGTCGGTGATCTGCTGCAGCGCCCTGAGGCCCGAGCGGCGCACGGCATTTTCCTCGCGCACCGTGGTCAGCGCCTCGATGGTCGGCGAGATGCCATAAGGGTCGCCCTCATGGCGGCGCCAGTTGAAGCAGGAGACCGGGAAAGAGCGGAAACCGCTCTCCCTGACGATGACCTCCTCGTCCTCGACGACGTGATAGGACGCGAAGGCCGTGTCGAGATACTGGTAGGTGCCGGAGAGCCGGTACATCTTGCGCTCGTCGCGCGGCTGGATGCACTGGATCAGCGAGATCCTGGTCTCGCATTTGGCCGGGTCGTCGACCAGCATCTTGATCCGCGCCGGCAGCTTGTCATAACCGAGCAGCTGCGCCGCCTGCCGTGCCGTGCGCTCATAGCGGCGGTGGAAAATGTCGACCTGGCCCCAGCGGTTGCGGCAGAGATAGCCCTCGACCACCGGGATCGAGGCATAGCGGATCAGCGTGCCGCCAAAGCCCTCCTCGGCGTAGAGATAGGCCGGGCCATAGCGCACGACGTTGCGCAGGCAGGCCTGCGTCGCCGGCACGAAATTCGAATTGGCGGAATAGCGCAGCGCAAACAGGAAATCGCGAAGCGCCTCCGCCCATTCCTTCTCCTCCTCGCTCTCCTCGTCATTCACGGCGGCGGTCGACAGCCCGTGCCATTTCTCCGACTGCGGAATGACCAGGCTTTCCAGCCCCGCAGCCAGCCGGTTGGCGGCCGAGTTGATGGTGTTGGCGTAGACTCGGGCGCCGCGCCGCTGCTGCCGCTCGGCCTGCGGTTCCGCGCCCCGGCGCCCACTCCAGACATCGGGCGCGTCGGGGTCGCAGAATTCCGACACCGCCTCCCAGACAGCCTCATACTGGCTGCGCTCGCTCTCCAGTTCCGCCTGTCGCGACAGGATGTCGTGGGCACGGGAATCGCTCGCCATAGCATTTCCTTGTTCTGATGTATCAGCTTGTTCGAAGCCCAGATATTGCCAAGGCCAGGTCGAATTTTGTTCGCTTTTGCGATGTTCAAGGGGCGCGGGGCGGCGACTCAAGGAGATCGATTTGACAATGACGGAAAGCCTACCTGGCGCCCTGAAGCGGCGAAGCAAGCAGGTTGCAAAGCGGCTGATCGGCTACGATTCCCGCAACTGGCTGCGCATCAGGCAGATCGAGGCGTTCACCGCGTTTCTTGAGGCCGACGGCCGCAAATCCTCAGACGTGATCGAGATCTCGCCCGGCTGGAACCGCCACTGGAAGACGATATGCTCGAACTACACCTCCGTCGATTTTCCTGATTTCGACATCTGCAAGGACCGCACCGACCGGCAATATTCCGTCGTCATCGCCGACCAGGTGCTGGAGCATGTGCAGCGCCCGTTTGCCGCGGCACAGAATATCCACGCCATGACCCGGCCGGGCGGCTGGGCGATGGTGGCGACGCCGTTCCTGTTCAGGGTGCATGCCAGGCCGCACGACTACAACCGCTGGACCGCCGCCGGCCTCAAGCAGGTCCTGGTCGAGGGCGGCTTCCCCCAGGCAAACATTGAAGTGTTCAGCTGGGGCAACAAAGCCTGCGCAAAGGCCCATATCGGCGGCCCGGTGCGCGCCTACGGCCTATGGCGCGACCTCAGCAACGACGAGGAATATCCGCTGATGGTCTGGGCCTTCGCGCGCAAGCCGGGGTGAGGGCTGAAGAGCCTTGCCTTCTCCCCTTGTGGGAGAAGGTGGCCTCGCGAAGCGAGGTCGGATGAGGGGTGTTCCAGCTTGGCAATAGCGCAAAAATCCACTGCCTCATTTCTTCCAGCACCCCTCATCCGTCTCGGCGCTAAAGCGCCGATCCACCTTCTCCCACAAGGGGCGAAGGGGTGCTCTTCACCCTTGCCGCGTCACCAATTTCGCATGCCGGCGCCAATACCACCGGCCAGCACGCGCCTACGAAACGAGCGTCTCCTCCCACCCACATCAAATCCCCAGCAGCACGCGGCGCTGGCCGCTGAGTTCGCTCGGCGACAAATCGGTCTTGACCGTGCCGGCGGTTCCCTGGCGCTGCTCGAGCTCAGCCCGGAGCGCTGCTTCGCGCGCCTGCACGTCCTTGTCGGCAATGGTCGGTGCCGGTCGCAACGGCTTCAGCGCCGGCGGCTTTTGAAAAAGGCACATGGTTCCAGCTTTCTCCAAAGTCAGACGACCCAAAGTCAGACGACCTTGTCCAGTCGTAGAGCAAAAAATCTTCGCCGTTCTTGCCATAGCCCGGCAGGCGGCAGCGTTGCGTGGCGCCCAGCCGGGCCAGCCAGCGCAGCGCCAGTTCATTGGTGGCCAGCGCCCGGGCCTCGACCCGCCAGGCGCCGTGCGCGGCAACCTGCGGACCCAGCACCGCGTGAAAGAACGCCGTGATCCCAGGCACGCAGCGCCTCATGCGGCGCGTGCCCCAGCTCCAGGCGATCCATAGGCCGCCGCGCTGCTCGGCGGCGCCAAAGCCGGCCTCCGGATTGCCGTTCAGCTCGGCGACATAGGCAAACCCCTGCAGCGCCGTCAGCGCCAGCAGCGCCGGCGACCATTCGTCGAACTGGCAGTCGATCTCCGTCCGGTCCTCGGGCCGCAGGTTGGCGGCGATGTAGGAGAGGTCGCGCAGCGTAGCGCTGACAATGCGAACGGTCATCGGCGGGGTCCCCTCACCGGAACGCCCCCAGCGGATCGCTCTGCTCTGGCTTCGCCGTGCCGTCTTGAACTCGGCCGGGTCGACCACCGCTTCCCTCAGCATCATCACACCATAGCGTGTCGCCGCCATCAGGTCGTCGCGCAGCTTCACCACCTGGCCGTCTTTGCGATGGTAGAGCCGAAACTCCTCGAACCAGGGCAGAAGCGTCGAGAACACCTTGAAGCGGCCGCTCTGCATGCGGTCGAGCATCTCCATCAGCCCGGCCTCGACCGACACCGAACCGTCGGCGAACTGCGCATGGCTGGAAAGCATGTTCAGACCATGCGCGCCATATTGCCGGGCAAGTGCTACGCCCGCACCTTCCAGCGTCTCGCGGCGGCCGTCGCGCGGCCACCAGGGCAGCCATTCGCCCCACGGATTCAGGGTCAGCGCCTGCATGGCCGGCGTTTGCTGCCAGGCGCGGCAGGCTTTTGCGACATAGACGACGTCGGCCTCCGTATCCCAGGCGAGCTCGACAGCAGCGGAAGGGTGATCCCAGCCGAAATCCAGCGCCCCGAGCCGCGGCCAGTAGCGCGGCAGCCGGAACGGCTCGCAGGCAATCAGTTCCTCCGCCACCGGAAAGATGCAGCCGGAGCCCAGCACCGGAATGCCCCTCGCCCGCGCCTCGCGCTCATGCGCCGGATAGGCCGATACGATCGCGGCGCGCTGCTGCGGCGTGTAATGCTCGGCATCATCGATGGTCATGAAGGTGACGTGGCGGGTCATTTCTTCGCCCTCGCACTTGAATCATGTTGGCAGGCGCCGGCCGTATGGTGTTGTTTGGCCAAGATTTTTCTGGCCAAGGCGGCCGCTCTCCCTTCTCCCCTTGTTGTGGGAGAAGGTGGCCCCGCCCACGGGTCTTGCCTCCGGCAAGCCCGAGGACAGGCTCCGCGAGGTCGGATGAGAGGTGTTAAAGCTTGGCAAAAACCGCACTCCGTCCAGCACCCCTCTTCCGTCTCGGCGCTGCGCGCCGATCCACCTTCGCCCACAAGGGGAGAAGGCAAGGCCGCCGCCCCCTCACCCCATCCCCTCCACCTCTTCCGCCGACAGAAACAACAGCACCACTTCCGACATGCCGAGCAACGGCGTGAAGGTGACTATGGTGATGCCGCCTGTGGCGTTGGTGCGGGTCAGGCCTTCGGAATAGATGTCGAGCGGTGGTTCCTCGTCGAACCAGACGCCGTGCAGCGTTTCGCCCTGCCACTTTTCGCGGCCCTTCTCAAAACTCTTGAACGACAGCACCGATTCATCGGCCTGCACATCACCGCCGCCGCCATGGCGCACGACGACGCTGTCCAGCCCATGCGGCGCGCCGCGCCCCATGATGGTGCTGACAATGGCGTCGGCCGGGATCATGCCGGTGCCCCACGCCGCCGGCTGCTGCGGCGGGCCGATCAAAATGCGCTGCGGGTTGTCGCGCGTGCCCTCGGCGGTGACGCCCGCCGCCCACAGCCGCACGGCCGTGTCAAAAACCTTGCCTTGCCACCACTCGGGATAGCGGCCGGTGAGATGCATCGCCCATTCGGCGCCGCCGGCCCTTGTCTTGCCGAGCTGGTTGCCGGCCATGAACAGGCGTTCTCGGTTGGCAGCACCGGCCGCATGGAACTCGGCCTGTCGCGGGTAAGGCCGGTAGGCGGCAAGCTGGTTAGTGCGCCGCCTCCGGTCCAATTCCCTGAGCAGGCTCAGATACTCGGTCTTCGCTGTCGCGGTCCGGCTTTGCGAGTCCTGCGACGCCAGACTTTTCGAGAAACGGCCGCAGGACGGCTTCGAGGCCGCGGATGCGCTGCCTGATTTCGTCATCGCTCAGTGCTTCCAGACTGTTGATGTTGAGATGCAGATCCTTGGGCAGCACCGACAGCACGATCTTCAGATACTGATCGGGCTTTTCGGTGCGAACCTCGGCGATGACGCCGGCGCCATGCGCCCGGAAATCGGCGCGGATGGCGTCCAGAAAACCATCGGCCAGCGTTTTTTTCGCTCGCTTCGGCCGGCCGGACGGCTTGGGTTCGGCCACATCAGCCGGTTCGTCGTCGAAAGGTTTCTCGGCCATGGCCTACCGCGATGCTGGTGATTGGCGAAAGCCGGGGTGACATCCGATCTCCCCCCAAGTGGGGGAGATGCCAAATTTTGGCAAAGAGAGGGCAGGAAAGAGGGGGGGCGCTGTCCCGCCGACATTTGATATCGGCAACACAGGCACAAACGTTCGAGAAGGCTTGATATAAAAAAACCCGCCTCGGTGGGCGGGTCGTTGGCGCAAATCAGCACCATGACTATATTCCTAGCATAGCTGCCGTCACAAAGCAAGCGAAATCTCGCGGGCCGGCCTAAAATTCGGCCGCCCGCCGCGCTATGGTGCAGGGATCGGAACCGGTGTTCGCGCGTTTGCAATTTGCCAATGGGAGCAAAGCCATGAATGTCGCCAATCTGCAACTCGAGGGCCTGCTGATGGCCGTCGCATCGATCAATCAGGTCCTTGTCCGCAAGGGCGTACTGACGGTCGAAGAGATAGACATCGCCTTGCGCAAGGCCGAAGCCAGCGAGACCAGCGAGGAGCGCTCCGAAGGCATGTCGGCCTCGAGCCGCGATGCCGTCAACTTCCCGATCCGGCTGCTGGAGCTGGCGAACCAGTGTCAGCCGGAGGCGGACATGCCGTCCTTCTCCAAGCTGGCGCGCATGGTCGGCCAGATGAAGGAACCCTACAACGACCAGATGTGACGTCGCGATCGCCTCGCCGTATCGGAAGGCCGCTTGCCAGCCGAGTTACGATCACCTGGCCAGTGCAGCCTTCCAGGACAGCACACGGCCCGGCCCATGCACGGCGGCAAACAGCAGCCCGGCCAGGAAGGTAAAATGATCGACGAAAAAGCCGAACTCGGCCTGGTTTCCGGCCCAGTGCGACGGCCCGTGGAAGGCAAAGGCGAGGAACAGCACATAGGCGCCGGCGACAAGAGCGGCCTGCGAGAACAAGGCGCCGGTCAGGAAGCACAGGACGAGGACGACTTCGAGCACGGCCGCGCACCAGGCCAGAAACAGCGGGAACGGAAATCCGGCGGCGGCGATGTAGCCCGCGGTGGCGCCCATGTCGATGAATTTGAAGGTCACCGCCATGAGGAAGACGGCTGCGAAGATCAAGCGGCCAGTCAGGATTGCCGCGGTCTGCCACGGCGGTTGAGCCGGTGATTGGGTGGTTTCCGATGACATGCCGTCCTCCAGGGTTGCGATTTCGCCCCAAGGACGTTGCACCAGCCGCAAACCCGACATCATCCCCCGAGAATACTGGCTGAGACAGCGCAAGCAGCCAGGCCGCTGCAGGACTGGGTTCCTCGCCCCCACCAAAGTGGGGGAGAGGTGGCGCGGCGAAGCCGCGACGGAGAGGGGGACAGCGCCTGCAAAGAAAAGGCCCCTCTCCGGCCGCTTCGCGGCCACCTCTCCCCCCGCTTCGCGCGGGGCGAGGAACCCAAGCCTGGATCTACTCGGCCGCGTGGTGGCTGATCGGTGCCCGTACAGTTCCATACTGGCCGCTCCAGCGGTCGGTCATGTCGCAGCGTATGTCCCACAGCTCCGGGAAGAAGCGATGCAGGGCGCCGGCCTGCAGCAGTTCGACCGGTCGGCCTTTGAGCGATTTCGAGCCGAGCCCGATCGAGCGGTGGATGAGGTAGAGATGATTGGCGCGGAATTTCTGGAACAGCTCGTCGAATTCCATCAGCGCCTCGGCGACGACATAGCTGTCGCCGTGGTCATAGCTGACATCGTAGACATCCTCGACCGAGAGCCCGCGACCATCGAGATAGGACGCCTTGAACGCCCGCCACAGGTCCGGCGGCATGCGCAGCAAGAGCTTGAAGCCCGGCGATTCCTGGCCGCTGCCGTTGCCGAGCTGCAGCCGAATCTCCTGGTATTCCTTGGGCGACATGGTTTCGAGCAGGTCGAGCTGCGCCGTCATCAGGCGCATCAGCCGATGCACCCGCCCCATCAGCGCGACGATGCGATGGGTGTTCTGCTGCTCGAGGAAGTCGACGACATCGACCAGCGTGTAGGCGATGAGCTTCATCCACAGCTCCTCGACCTGGTGGACGATCTGGAACTGCAGCTCGTCGGCATTGACCATCTCGGCCAGCGGCTTCTGGCAGGCGAGTAGTTTGTCGCAGCTGAGGTAGACGCCATAGTCGCGCATCTCGGGCGCTTCGATACGGGCGTAATAATCCGGCTTGTGCATGGCAGCTGCTCCTTTGCCCGGCCCATAGGGCTCCCTGTTCGGTCCGAGCCCGCAGTTTAGTCGCTTTTCACTTGAACATTGTTCCTTGTGTTATCCAAATGCCAGAAAATGGAGGACGAATGTTCATCTATTGCGAATGTTTCGAGAACGTGTGATGCTGGATGCGGTCGACTGGAAGATCGTCGCGGCGCTGGAACGCGATGCGCGCACCTCCTTCGCAGTGCTCGCCGACGAGGTTGGTTTAAGCAAGACGCCGTGCTGGAAGCGGGTCAAGGCGCTGGAGGACGCCGGCATCATCCGCGGCTACTCGACGCGGGTCGACCCGGCCAAGCTCGGCTTCGGCATCGAAGCCTTCATCCAGGTGTCGATCGATTTCGAGCCCTCCGAAGCCTTCGAGGCTGCCGTCCAGGCGCATCCGCTTATCCGGCGCTGCCACGCCACCACAGGCGAGGCCGACTATCTCCTGCAGATCGTGACCGTCGACATGATGGCGCTGGACAGGATGCTGCGCGTCGAGCTCAGCCGCCTGCCCGGCGTGCGCCGCACGATCACCTCGATGGCGATGCGTGAGATCAAGGATGACATTTCTTTCGCCAATGCCGTGGGGCATGCGCAGCAGAGCGCTAAATCCGAGGCTTAAGAGACTGTTTCGAAATTCGCTCTGGCGAGTCATATGGTGGTGGTTTCGAGAACCGGCGCGCAGCGGACGTTTTGGTCCGTGAGCACCGGAAGCGCAGAAAACGCCATCAGATGGCCGCCAGAGTAGAGTTTCCAAACAGTCTCTAAGGCGTGTAGCCCAGCGCGACCAGCACGGACAGCCCTGCAGCCAGGCCAATTGCGATAACAATGCCGAAATGCCGTTCGAGGAATTTGCGCCCCTGCCAGTCGTATCGCATTTCTAAAAACTCCGCCGCGTAATCTGGGGCAGCGTGTTCAGGCGTCAAGGCCGGGTCCTTGACAGGCGGTAGACAGGCAGCTGCCATTGTTCATATCGTGGTTCATATCGGAACGTGGAACGACGGCCGAGCATTCCTGCGCTAAAGCTGGGCTTCGATGGCAGCCTTGTCTATGACAGACCATACTTCTACAATCTTTTTGTCCCCAAATTCATAGATAACATTCTCGGAAAAGGAAACTCTCCTCCCATTTACAGGGAGGCCGAGGAAGCTTTCTTTCGGCGTGCAGTCGAACCCGAGCCGGCTCGCTATGTAGGGCGGATCGGAAATCAGCATCTGGACGTTGAAATAAAGGTCCGGAATTTCAGCAAAGTCTCGCTCCAACATTTTGCGATAGCCTGATAGACCGAGCCGCCGGCCGTTGTGGATCACCTCATCATCAACGAACTGCCCCAGCTTCGGCCAGTCCTGCTTGTTCAGGCAGGCAATGTAGTCTCGGTAGAAGTCGGAGAGGTCGGTTCTGGTCACGGCGATTGCTCCCGTCTCTAGAAGGCCCGGCTGAAAGCTCATGCTCAAGCCGATGATGACATGAAGCAGCTTCATGCGCGGATGAGAAAGTGCTAGACAGCGTCACTTCCTCTATTCCCGCTTCGTCTAATGGTAGGACAGCGCCCTTTGAAGGCGTGAATCGTGGTTCGAGCCCATGAGCGGGAACCAGCATCGCCCCGCCGGGCAACCGGTCAGACCGGCGTGCCTCCTTTCCCAAACTGGCAAGGATGGTCGGGCCGATCAAGCAACCCTATAACCACCAGATATGACGGAGGACGACATGGCCGACGACAAATCCAGGAGCAAGCAGGACCGCAAACCGGCCGCCGGCGAGGAGCCTTACGACGTAGCGGCGTTTGCGAAAAAATATGGCATACCGCCGAGCGAGGCGGCGACCATCATCAAGCGGTACGGGCCTTCGAGAAAGAAGCTCGACGCGCATATGGCGAGCCGCAACGCCTGATCCGCATCGGCGGCGCCTGCAGGATAGGTGTTGCGATTATATTAGCCTGAGCGCATATTTTGTCAGCCGGTGAACAAACCAAGCCGGTCAGGCTCGGCGCCAGCCCCTCCCTCGATCCCCTCGACGCCGAGCCGCTGGGGATCGGCGGCCCTGGAGGCGAACCATGCCCATGTATCTCTCACGATTCAGCTATACGCCCGAGACCTGGGCGCGCCTGATCGAAAACCCCGAGGATAGACGCGAGGCAGCCCGCACCTACATCGAATCGGTAGGCGGAAAGCTGCACGGGTTCTGGTACGGCTTCGGAGAGCACGATGGCTGGAACCTGTGGGAAGCGCCCGACAACGTTTCGATGGCATCGGTCATGCTTGCCATTGGTGCGGGAGGAGCGCTCAGTTCGTACGAGACCACCGTTCTCCTGAGCGTCGAAGAGACGATGCAAGCGCTTGGCAAGGCGAAGTCGGTCCGCTATCGCCCGCCGGGAAAGTCCTGACCAGTCGCGCATCACGGCGCCGGACCGGTTTCGCGGACTTTTCGCCCGGCTAGCCCGGAGAGATCCGGGCTAGGCTCGCCGTCCGGCTGGTGCCGGCGCGCTCGCCCGTGTCTTGCGCGCCCGTGCCACGCTCGCTTGTGTCGCGCTCGCCCGGGTCGCGCACGCCCGCGCCACGATCGCTTGCAGCGGCTCCGGCCGGTGCAGCAGAAATCCCTGGCCGAAGTCAATGCCCATATCCGCGAGGATGTCGAGCGCATCCTGCGCTTCGATCTTCTCCGCCACCACGGAGCAGCCGAGGCTCCTGGCGATGCCGGATATCGCCGAGACGATTTCGCGGTCGAAGCGGCTATCGGCAATATGCTCGATGAACGCACCGTCGATCTTGATCGTGTCGACGGGAAAGCGCCGGAGATATTCGAACGAGCTCATGCCCGCCCCGAAATCGTCGAGGCTGACGCGGCAGCGCCGCTCGCGCGCCTTGCCGACGAACTGCTCGGCAGCTGCGAAATTGGTGACCGCGGCGGTTTCGGTGATCTCGAAGCCGATGCCGGAATGCGGCGCCCCGGTCTCGGCGATGACGGCGTCGACGAAATCCCAAAGCTGCGGGTCGCTCAGCGTCTGCGCCGACAGGTTGAAGCCGAGCGTGAGCGCCCCTGACTTCAGCGCCGGACCATGAAGCGACAGCGCCGTCCTGATGATCCAGCGGTCGAGCCGCGAGGCGACGCCGAACCGCTCCGCCGCCGGGATGAACTCGCCCGGCGGGATCAGCCGCCCGTTGCGCCCGGCGAGCCGCGCCAGGACCTCGACATGGCGGCTTTCTTGCCAGGGTTTTCCGAGCTGGTGGATTTCCTGGCCGAACAGTTTCAGCCTTCCGTCCGCCATGGCGTCGACGGTGTCGGCCGCCAGCCGCGCCGCATTGAGCCCGCTGGAACCGGACGTCGTCTCGGGCGAGAACACCGCGAAGCGATTGCGCCCGGCAGCCTTGGCCGCATAGCAGGCGTCGTCGGCGCAGGCGAGCGCGTCGGCCACTGCGGTATTCGCATCGGCGACAAAGGCGATGCCGATGCTGGCCGCGAGCTTGCGCGACGCCGCCGTCGAGCCGAGGTCGGCATCGCGAACCGCCGCGAGTACGGCGCCGGCGAGACGCTCGGCTTGCGCTGCGTCGCAATCAGGCACCAGCAGCGCGAACTCGTCGCCGCCGAGGCGCGCGGCGTGCACCGACGGCGGCAGACAGCCCAGAATGCGCTCGGCGACGCTCTTCAGGGCAAGGTCGCCGGCGGCGTGGCCGGCGAAGTCGTTCAGTGCCTTGAAGTAGTCGAGATCGACGTAGAACACCGCGAGCCGGCGCGCCGTTGCGATGTGCTCGGCCAGCAGCCGGTCGAAAGCGGCGCGGTTCAAAAGGCCGGTCAGCGCGTCATGGCGGGCCGCATGGGCAAGCTCCTGCTCGCGTTGCTTCGCCTCGGTGATGTCGCGCACCGTGCCCAGGATCTGGCCCGATGACTGGGCGTCGGCGAACCGTATCAGCGATTCGAGATGTCGGATTTCGCCGTCCCGCTTGATGATGCGGTATTGCACGGCGACGACCTTTTGGGTTTGCAGCGGCGCCAAATGGGCCCGCTCGGCGTCGGCCCGGTCGTCCGGATGCAGATAGCTGTGCCAGAGGTCTTGCGACACTTCGTCGGTGTCGGCGACAAGCCCGTAGATGTCCCGCGTCCGCTTGTCCCAGTAGCTTTTGCGTGCGGCGAGATCGTGGTGCCAGATGCCGGTGCCGCTGGCCGCCAATGCCAGGCGAAAGCGGACGTTGACCTGTTCAAGCTCTGCTTCCGCTTGCTTCTGCTTGGTGATGTCAGTTTGGACGCCCATCAGTCTGACCGGCCGGCCTTCGGCGTCGCGTTCGACCACTCCGCCGCGATCGAGAACCCATACCCAGTGACCGGATTTGTGCTTCAGCCTGAGCTCGGTCTCGATCGAATCGGTCAGGCCGGCAATGTGGCGTTCGCCGCTGGCCACCGCCCGCTCGCGATCGTCGGGATGCGTCAGCTGCAACCAGAGATCGCTTGTCTCCGCAAGCTCACCCTCGCCATAGCCGAGCATCTGCAACCACATCGCCGAGTAAAAACAGTCGCCGCTCGCGAGATCCCAGTCCCAGACGCCAAGATGCGCGCGTTCGAGCGCCAGTTCCCAGAACTCCCCGTCGCGATTTTTCTTTTCGGCCATGCTCTGGACGTCGCCCGCCTCGTCGCCGCCATTGTGTGGCAAAAGCAAAGAAGAAACCGTTACTGCGCAGCGGCCGGGGTGGACGGCCAATTTCTCTCACCCTGACACCCACGAGGCGGGAATTTTGCGGCAAGCGCAGCCACAGCCGGGTCGGCGCCAGCCTCACTTCTTCCCTTGCGGGTAGATCGCCTCACCGCGCTTCAGCATCTCGACGAAGGCGGCGATCTTCTTCTCGCGGCCAGCCTCGGTCTTCATGTTGTGGATGCGGAAGGCGAGCGCGAAGCGGTTCTGCGCGCTGAGCCCTGCCAGCATCGCCTTGGCCTTGGGCTCGGCGTCTATTGCGGCCTGCAGATCCGCGGGGATTTTCATGTTCTTGCCGCTTGCATAGGCGCGCCCCCAGCGCCCGTCGGTCTTCGCCGCATCGACCTGTTTGAGCCCATGCTCGGTCATCCGGCCCGCCTCGATCAACCGGGCGACGTTGTCGACGTTGATCTGGCTCCACATGCTCTTCCTGCCGCGCGGTGTGTAGCGCTGCAAATAGCTCTTGTTGTCGAGCCCCTTGCGCACGGCATCGATCCAGCCCCAGCACAGCACGACGTCGATGGCCTCCTTGGGCGTGATCGAAGGCAGTCCCGAACCGACCTTGTGGATCTTGATCCAGATTTCTGTCTCGGTGCCGTGATGCTTGCCGAGCCAGGTGTAGAAGCTCTCGGCATCGCTGAATTCGCGCACCTTGGCGGGGTCGACCTCGACCGGCGCCATCAGCGGGTCTGCCTTTCTGTGGTCGTCATCGGTTCTCCTTTGTCGCTGCTTGGCTCCGATCGAATGGAGCAACAGTGGCCTTGTTGCAAGGCCGGCGCGAAGCATTGCTTCGCGCCGCCCATGGCGGTCCTTCAAATCGTGATGTAATAACCTGCGGCCTTCCGGCTCGGCGCTGCGCGCCGATCCACCTTCTCCCACAAGGCCCACAAGGGGGGAAGGAAAGGAGCTTCACTGCAGCTGCGGTTTCTTGAGAAAGCTGTTGCGGTCGGCCGACTTGACGCGCAGCCAGGTTTCGCGGCCGTCGCGCACAACACGCAACGGGATTTCGGCGCCCGCCGGGTTCTGCCACAACTTGCGGTAGAAATCGGCGAGCCCGTCGACTTCGCCGTCGCGCACATCCGAGATGATGTCACCCTGGCGCAGGCCGGCTTCGGCGGCCGGGCTGCCTTCGGCGACGCTCATCACCACGACCTCGCCATTGCTTTCGGCGGAGAAGGCGCCGAGCCATGGGCGCGGTGGCTTGGCAACCTGGCCGCGTGTCAGCAGATCGTCGAGGATGGGCGGCAGCAGGTCGATCGGCACCACCATGTTGATATCGGCGATCTCGCCGGCGCGGCTCATCTGCAGGCGCAGCGAACCGATGCCGAGCAGCCTGCCGTCCTGCCCGATGAGGGCCGCACCTCCCCATGACGGATGAGCCGGCGCGGTGAAGATCGCCTCGTCCAGCAGATATTCCCAATAGCCGGCGAATTCCTGCTTGGTGACGATGTACGCGCTGACCGCCTGGCCGATGCCGTCGGCGAGCACCACCGGGTCGCCGGCCATCGCCCTGGCCGCGTCGCCGAAAGCCACCGCGGGCAGGCCGAGCGGGGCCAGCGCCTGCACCAGGCCGAAGCCCGTTTCCTGGTCGTAGGCGAGCGCGTGCGCGGGAATCACGCGCCCGCTGTGGTCGGTCAGCCAGACTTCTTCCGCCTCGGTGATCAGATAGCCGATGGTGAGCACCAGGCCGTTGTCGCGAATGACCACGCCGCTGCCTTCCCGGCTGGTGCCTAGCGCATTCGCGGTGAAGGCATCATCCGGGATCGAAGCGCGCACCGTCACGATGGACCGCAAAATCGTATCGATGGTCATGCTCTCAATCCTGGCCATATTCACGACGACCGTTCAGAGGGCCGGCATCTTCTATAGCTATGGCGCATATGACGAGGCGCAAGGGCCGGATGCAATCGCGCAGGCTTGCGCTGCCGACATCGACAATAGTTCAACACAAGTTGAACTTCCGTCAGCCCGCACTACCTGTATCTATGCAAGCTGATCCTCCCCAAGACCCTCTCCGCTCACATCAAAGGCCTCCGAAATGAACCAATACACACCGCCGAAAGTATGGACCTGGAACAAGGAGAATGGCGGCGCCTTCGCCAGCATCAACCGGCCGATCGCCGGCCCGACGCATGACAAGCAGTTGCCGGTCGGCAAGCATCCGCTGCAGCTTTACTCGCAGGCGACACCAAACGGCGTGAAGGTGACGATCATGCTGGAGGAACTGTTGGCGCGCGGCCACAAAGGCGCCGAATATGACGCCTGGCTGATCAGGATCAATGACGGCGACCAGTTCGGCAGCGGCTTCGTCGAGGTCAATCCCAACTCCAAGATCCCGGCGCTGATGGACCGCAGCGGGCCAAACCCGATCCGCGTCTTCGAATCCGGCTCGATCCTGCTGCATCTGGCCGAGAAATTCGGCGAGTTTCTGCCGACCGAGCAGCCGGCGCGCGCAGAAACCCTGTCGTGGCTGTTCTGGCAGATGGGCTCGGCGCCCTATCTCGGCGGCGGCTTCGGCCATTTCTACGCCTACGCACCGGAAAAATTCGAATATGCCATCGACCGCTTCGCCATGGAGGTGAAGCGCCAGATGGACGTGCTCGACCGGCGGCTGGCTGAAAGCGAATATCTCGGCGGCGACGCCTACACGATTGCCGACATCGCCGTGTGGCCCTGGTATGGCGGGCTGGCCAAGGGCCGCATGTACAACGACGCCGGCGCGTTCCTGTCGGTGCAGGAATACAAGCACGTGCAGCGCTGGGCCGACGCGATCGACGCACGGCCGGCGGTGCAGCGCGGCCGCATGGTCAACCGCGCCTTCGGCGAGCCGGCGATGCAATTGCACGAGCGCCACGACGCCAGCGACTTCGACACCAAAACGCAGGACAGACTGGCGGCGGAGTGAGCAGAGCGACGGAGCTGGAGCGGATGACGCGCTGCGCAGTATCGGGCATATGCACCCGGAGATATATACTGGTTGACTAAAGTAACGGAACGTCCAAGGCACATTCCCAGAACCGAACATGTCCGCTTTCAAGCGGTTTAGACCATACTGTCTATCTGATGAACATCATGGTCTAGGCATGTTTATATTTGTGGTGGCCGACCTGAATCTCGAAACCGCATGCAGTCTCGACGGTCCAGTACTCGCGGGTCGCGGTCACTGTGTGTCTTTCGTTCGGCCCTATAGATCAGCCGGACGACGGACAAAAAATATCCAAGCTGCAGAACGATCAAGGTGAGGACCGTCCAGCCGAGCGCCTTCCAGATTGAACCCGTTGCCAAAAAAGTCGAGAGCGCCGCGACGAATGCCGCGGCGGTCATCCCCACCAGGAACTGTGGAAAATTCATCGCTCTTCAAGGCCGCCCCGGAGCTTCTAACAGCCGCGACGACCACCCTTGCCCATTTACCCCGGACCAACGTTTTCACCCTTTTGTTGGTTGCGCAAGTGGCAAATGGATGGGAAGCGTGCGCATGGTTGATGCAGAGGCGAGCGGCCCCGAAGCTGCCAATCTCCCCCCCTTGAGGGGGAGATGCCAAGTGGGGGCAAAGAGGACAGGCCAGAGGGGTGCGCTGTCCCGCCGGCGTCAAAAACTACTACAGGCGCAACGCTCAGGCCGACATGGCCAGCGGCCTTGCGCTCTTGTTGGGGATCTGAATGTCGATCTCCAGCGTCGACATCGTCTCGCCGCGATCCATGGAGACCTGCAGATAATCCTGGTCGATCTGCACGTGCCTGGCGATCACGGCCATGATCTCCTCGCGCAGTACCGAGACGAGATCGGGCTGGCTGCGGTTGCGGCGCTCATATGCGAGCAGCACCTGCAGCCGCTCGCGCGCCACCGGCGCGCTGCCGCGCCGCTTGAAGAGGTCTAACAGGCTCATGCTGCCCTCCTTCCAAAAAGCCGATCGAGAAAGCCCTTGCGCTCGAACGGCACGACGACCGGCAGGTCCTCGCCCTCGAGCCGTTTGGCCGCCTCGATATAGGCGCGGGCGGCGGAGTTGGTCGGATCGCTGAGTGTCACCGGCGACCCGAGGTTGGAGGCCTTGAGCACGTCCTGGCTCTCGGGAATGATGCCCAGCAGCGGCGTCGACAGGATTTCCAGCACGTCGTCGATCGAGAGCATTTCGCCGCGCGCCGCGCGCGCCGCATCGTACCGCGTCACCAGCACATGCTTGGCGATCTGCTCGCCCCGCTCGGCCTTGACGGTCCTGGCGTCGAGCAGGCCGATGATGCGATCGGAATCGCGCACCGAGCTGACTTCCGGATTGGTGACGATGACCGCCTCGTCGGCAAAGCGCATGGCAAGCTGCGCGCCGCGCTCGATGCCGGCCGGGCTGTCGCAGAAGACGTAGTCGAACACCGAGCTCAGCTTTTCGATCACCTCGCCGACGCCCTCCTCGGTCAACGCATCCTTGTCGCGCGTCTGCGAGGCCGGCAGCAGGAACAGTGTCTCGACCCGCTTGTCGCGGATCAGCGCCTGCGACAGCTTGGCCGTTCCCTGGATGACGTTGACCAGGTCGAACACCACCCGCCGCTCGGCGCCCATGATCAGGTCGAGATTCCTCAAACCCACGTCGAAGTCGACCAGCGCCACCCTCTTGCCGGTTCTCGCGACGGCGGCGCCAAGGGCGGCCGTCGAGGTCGTCTTGCCGACGCCCCCCTTGCCCGAGGTGACCACCACAACTTTGCCCATCTATGCCTCCTTATTGTTGTTTGTATTGTTAAGCGTTTGATTTATGCGATGCGCTTAAGTCTTTGTTTTAATTCTAAAACTGCTGCATACTTTCGGGCGACTGCATTAGCTGAACGGCGCGATGCGCAGCGTGTCTTTTTCCAGAAACGCCTGCACCGCTTTTCCACGCAAGGCCGGCTCCATCTCCTCTGCGGTGCAATACCAGCCGTCGACCGACAGCAGTTCGGCCTCGTTTTTGCGGCAGAAGATGCGCGCCGCCGAATGGCCGAGCACACCGGCCGACGCCCGCCCGCGCAACGTGCCGTAGACGTGGATCGAGCCGGCAGCGACGATCTCGGAACCGGAGGCGACCGAGCCCAGCACGATGACATCGCCATGCGCGTGGAAGATCGACTGGCCCGAGCGAATCGGCGTCTTGACCATCAGCGTGGCCGGCGCGTCCGGCAGCCTGTCTTCTGGTTGCCTGTCTTCTGACTGCTTGCCCGGTTCCGCCCTGCCTTCTTCCGCCCTGCCCGCCTCTTCCGGCCCGCCGGCAGCCTTTTGGTCGGCCTGCATGAGCAGCCCGGCTGTGGCCTCTTTGGCGCCGATCAGCAAAGGCGGCAGACTGGGCTCAAGCACCGTGTTGCCTTCGAGCTCGATGGCATAGATGCGGATGCCGCGCAGGCCAAGCTCGGCAACCAGCGCTTCGATCTGGCTGACCGCGGGCTTCAACGTGTTGAGGTTGAGCACCACCGGGCGGCCGGCAAAATAGCCGGGAGAATTGCCGATCCAGCGGTCGAGGCTTTCCAGCCACTCCGAAAGCGGCGTCTCCGGGGTGAGCGTGAAGGCGACGAAGGAGCGGGCGCGAAAGCGAATGGATTTGGTCTCGACGGGGGCGGCGAAGGTCACGGACAGCGATTCCTTACTGATAGGTAAACGCTAGCCAGCCATGGTTAACGAAAGGTTAACGGAGGGCTGTTTGCGGCGTCCGGAAAGCTGTTACTGACAGGCTCGGCGTGTCAGCAGCCGCAGACAACGCTGGAAATCGCCGGCCCCTCCTCGACACCTTGCTGGCTAAGTGCCCTTCGCTGCGTCCTCGATCAGTTCCGCCAGCAAGCTAGAGAACCGCTCGTCAGCCCTATCCCCGATGTTTCCCACTTCTCTTGCCACCATCCCCGGCGAAGAGACCGACACTTGTCCACTCAGCTGGACGTTGACCGTGAACGTTCTTCCGACCACCTCCTTTTCCGTTCCCCGCTTCCTGTAGATTCTGAACCGAATAGATGGTGTTGATGCTTTGGCTTGGCGGCGTGGCGCGGTGTCCATCTCGACGGCCACCTCGCCTGCTACGTCAGCCCTGGCCGTTTCCAGCGACGCAACCACGACGTCGTTTAGCCAGGCCCTTGCTTGCGCGCCGAAGTCCACCCCCTCGGCCTTCTCATTGCCGACCTTCTCCTCTTGCTCACGGCGAGCTTCCTTGCCGCGGTCAAGGGCATCTTTGAACTTGGACATGGTGGTTTGCCTCCAATTGTGAGCGCATGAGACCAGCTGTCACATCGCCATGCTCCTCCTAATGGGTAGAACGCGCGCGAGCGGTGTGCGTTGCGTAGGCGGAGCCCGCGGTTCGCCGTGCTGCGCGCGGCGGTATCCTTCTGCCGCGGTCGATCGCCGGGATGGCGGCGGTGATCGTGGCGCTGTGGGCTGGGGTAGCGTGTCAGCAGCCGGCCGGAGAGCGCTGGAAATTACCTGCCCTTTCCCGCAAGATGCCTGAACATCCCTGGGCTCGACATGTGCAACCTCTACAACATCACCACCAGCCAGGAGGCGATCCGCCAGTGGACCCGCGCCTTGCGCGACAGTCTCGGCAATCTCGAGCCCTCCATCGACATCTACCCCAACCAGCCCGGCCCGGTAGTTCGCAACGCGCCGGACGGTGAGCGGGAACTGGCCAACCTGCTGTGGGGCATGCCGACGCCGGTCGAGCGCGTGAAGGGCAAGGCCGACTACGGCACCACCAACATCCGCAACCCGCAATACGGCCACTGGCAGCAATATCTCGGCGTCGAGAACCGCTGCGTGGTGCCGCTGACCAGTTTTGCCGAACCGAGCCCAACGCCGGGCGACAAGGACCCGGATACCGGTATCCAGAAAAACCACTGGTTCGCGCTGAACGAGGCGCGGCCGCTGTTCTTCTTCGCCGGCCTGTGGACGCCCTGGCAAGGCGTGCGCAAGGTCAAGGATGGCCCCGGCGAGTTCGAGCTCTACGGTTTTCTGACCACCAGGCCCAACGCCCTGATCGCGCCGATCCACGAGAAGGCGATGCCCGTGATCCTGACCACGCAGGAGGAAACCGAGACCTGGCTGACCGCACCGTGGTCGCAGGCCAGGCACCTGCAGCGCACGGCACCCGACGACGCGCTGGTGATCGTCGACAAGCCGGCGACACAGATAAAATTTCCGCCGCAGGCCCCACAGGCGCCGGTACAGGGTTCGCTGTTCTAAAGCTTGAATTTTTGCAGCACCCAGATGTAGCCCTTCGGCGGATGGTCCTGGTCGACGAACTGGGTCTTCACCGTCGTGTCCGTTCGGTTGCACCGCTTGCATCTGAATCGGATGGTCTCCAGCGGCTTGTTCCAGCCCACCACCTTGGCCACGTCGTTGGCCCGAAAACGCCCGACATGGTAGCAGTGGCCGCACTCGACGATCAGCAGCATGTTGGCTTCGCGGCACGTCCAACGCTGTCCATCGGCCCGGCCATGGCCTCATTTCCGAGTCAAATAGCCCTCGGGAAGCGGAAGCAGGCCAAGATCCGGCATCCGGAAATCGGGCTCCTTCTCCGCTACGCTGGCCATCACCTCATGCAATTTTTCGACAAGCCCGCAAAGCTGCCAAAACAGCTCGCCATGCGCCTTCAGATGCAGTTGCGACGAAAGCACCGTCCTGCGCAGGCTGAGAGCGTCGCTGATGATCGCCTCGGCATGCCTCGCCGACAGCCTGTCAAACCGGCTTTTTCGTCTGCCCATCGCGGCTCTCCCCAGTTTGTGAGCAACCGCCCCACCACTGACAAATAAGCATTCCTCGCCAAGTCAATTCACACTTGACATTTTTGTTCCCGTTTTGTTCAATTTAAACAGAAACTGTCGGAGGCATCGTCACCACATCGTGACGCTGGACAGACGCCAGGAGGCCGCTCTTCAGGCGATCGCCCAAAAGTTCATCGCCCAGCACAAGGGCGACGCGGTGAAGGCGCTCAAGGAGATGATCGTGCTCAATGGGCACCTGCAGGAGCGGCTTGACGCCGTGGAGGGACGGCGCCGGGCGACGCGGTAAGCGCTTAGAGATGACGGTAGCAGGACGCGTGTTCAATCGTGCCGTTCGAAGGTCGGCTTAGCGCCTATCTTGGTCATTCGAAGCAATTTCGCTGTTACTCGAAAGCGGACATCGGGAGCGCGAAGCTATTGGTCCTGGTTGCGCCAATTCCGGCCATTCGGCGGGCTTCTCCATTGCCGACATTCGCTCAACCGCAGGATTCGACCCGATCCAGTCATTCCCGACGACATCAGAACGTCGGGACTGAGAAGCCAAACCTACCTTTCGTCCTCCGCCAATCATTCAATGCCCCTGTCCGCGATCTCTACCGGTATTTTGGAACGCGGTCGTTGACCCGGCCTGATGTTCTGGTTGACGTGGAGGAAGTTGGTCGGGTCGTATTTGCCCTTCAAGGAGACCAGACGGTCGTAGTTACTGCCATAGATGGCCCTATTATAGAGGTTTCGGGCTTCGTCGCATTCGGAGCTCTCTCGCTCAATAACCGGGCCGCGCATCTCGTGGCAAGAGTTTCGGCTGCTGCAATCTGCGTTATTGCCCCCTCAGAGGCAAAAAGTTCGGTAGAAAAAAGAACTAATGCACTTCATGATTGAAGAACATTTCCGGCCTTTTAAGAAGACAAATTAGTCTGACGTGGGATATCGTTTGGACTATCAATTCGTGTTGGAGATTGAATTATGCCCCTGTTTCTAATCGAGCGAAATTTCGCGGAGCAACTGGAATTCACACGGGAGGGTGTCGAAGGCGTGACCCTGATCAACGACGAAATGGGCGTGCACTGGCTTTATTCCTTCCTCAGCGCGGACAAGAGAAAGACCTACTGCCTTTATGAGGCCGACAGCGCGGAACTGATCCGCGAGGCAGCGCGGCGGGCAAATGTTCCAGCCGACGCGGTCGTGGAGGTCAGCGAGTTTCATCCGGAAGTATTCGCGGCGTGATGTCCGTATCCGCTGAGCCAGGGCTACCCTGGCGAAGCCGGATTCGGAAACAACCCCTCGCGAATGCGACAATGGGATCGCCACAAGGACTTGACGGGATCAAGCGACAACGGTCGCGGTGACCCCAATTAATTAGATGAGGCGCTCTACGGTCGGTAGCCGTGCTTGACATTTCCATTTCATCACTCGCCACTTCGGATGGGTTCCTTGCCACCGTGCGATTGATTGCTGCGCTGTGACCATGCACATGACGGGGCCGACCGGTTCGTAAGCCACTATCACGCGCTCATTTCGGCATTGCGTCGGGGCAGCGATAAGACAAATGGACATCAAGAGCTGCATAACGGTTCCTCTGCACAAATTATCCTTGCGTGGATCAAAGATGCCGCGCCGGGTCCCATCCGCCGCATTTTTGGTTCTGGATTTCTGCCAAGGAAAGGGCGAGAGTTGCGCTGCGTCGGTTGCCATTCACGCCGTTGTCGAAAATTACTCAGCTATGGCATGCGTGCTGGCGTTACCGAATTCTTCCACGGCGCGTTCCGCTTTGGCGAGGAAGAGTTTGTTACCCACACGTGAGATTTCGAGCCTCAGGCTCGGCTCGTCCAATTCGCCGGGCACGGAGATCGTGAGCGACTGGCCTTCAGCGAGGGTTGCCATGAAGCGCACGGGCAAGCCAGCCTCGCCATCCGCGATTGTTGTGACGACCCGATAACCGTCACCTTCACTGGTGTAATAGACGACGCCATGAAAGCCGCCGAGGTCGAGGCTTTCGCCTGCCATGACTGAAAGTTCGCCGGCATGCAGGGGAGTCGTCGTCAGGCAAAATGCCACAAGACCGATATACCTGCGCATCGTTTTTGCTCCGTTTTGGATTGTCCGCCCTAAGCTGATCCTTAGGGGCATGATGCGCCGATCGAGCGAGCAAAAAAATCCACCGGACTGATCAATTTGGGAGCATTTCCGGGCGGTGGTCATATAGTCAACTTTGACTATTTCTTGGCCCCCTTCCGCTCGACGGTATAGGTCGCAACCGCGGTTCGATTTGGCATCCCGGTCTTCTCGAGAATATGACGGACGTGATTGGCGACGGTGTGCGGGCTAATGAAAAGCCGATCGCCGATCGCCCGGTTGCTGTTGCCGGTCGCAAGCAGTTCCATGATCTGCAGCTCGCGCTTGGTCAGCCCGTCCTGATCATCGATAGAAGTCACCATTCGTTCACGGAGCTCTTTGCAGCGCCTTTGCAGAGCGGGCATGCCCACTTCGGTGGCAGTCGAGCGGGCCTGCTCAAGCAGGTCCGCCGCTTGCCCAACATTCCCCCCATTATCCATGATGGCTTCGGCATAACAGAAACATGTGTGCGCAAGCCAAATGACGCTGCCACAGCGTTCGTCGAACGCCAGTGCTACCTGGAAATGACGCTCCGCTAACGGCCAATTCCCCATGAGATTAGCCAACATGGCGAGATAGCGGTCGGCGCATCCGACGCATACGGTGACGCTGGCAGGCACGTTGCGTCCCGAATACGGCGCGAGCTGTTGGTAGATTGGAAAGGCGTGATCTCGGTCCCGCAAATAAACGCAGGTCTCAGCGGAATAGGTGAGACTGAGAAGCCACATCGCGTCACGGGGGATCGCCGCAAAATTGTTCGCAACTATGTGTCTATGAAGTTCTCGCGCTCTCTCCGTCAGTCCAAGTTCGGCGCAGATGACGGCAAGACCGGGAAGCCATGCCGATCTCGGGCCGACATTCAGGAATTCTTCCAAGACCGGCCGCAATTCCTCCAACCGGCCCTGTTCGCGGCGGAGCGTGAACATTTGAGTTCCGAAAGCGCCCTCGGCTCTATCTGGGGAGAAACGCCTGCCAATTAGAAAGGACTGCCGGATTGCTTCTTCCGCCCGCTCCCCGACGTCCTCCTGCATCGTGAGCACGACCTGCATATTCTGGCCGACGGCGCGCAGGAACGGATCACGCATGGCGTCGGCGACTCGGTTGTGCATTTCCGTGATCGTCCGTGCAGTTCTTATGTCGCCGACCTCCATGAGGTCTTCGAAGAAGAAGCCCGTCATCAGGCTGACAGGCCAACTCTGGTGTCCGCGCCTCTCGGCTAGTTCTATCGCCTCTTTCGCTGCATCGAGCCGCAGAGGCAAAAGCTCCGGCCACGTCTGCGCGGAAGCAATGGCGCACAAGGCAACGATAAGCGCCTGTGGGTCTCCGAGCCGGCGAGCAAGAGTGACGGCTTTATTATAGGCGTCCAGCGCTTCCTGTTTTCGCGACGCATAACCGCAGGCGCGGCAGAGTGCGGCATACAGGCAGACCTGTTGCTTCCAGTCGATCACAGTGCCCGAGTTCAGGACCTTCTCCAGAAGCTCGACGGCTTCTCCGCCTTTTTTCCCTTCACGCCACCGGGCGTCTTCGAATCCCAGGGCGGCACTCGCCAGCAAATCATCGCGCCTCCGATCTCGCGCTGCTGCTGCGGCCCGAAGAAATGTCTTGGCAGCGGCGTCCAGCGATCCGCCGTGGACCAAAGCCCACCCAAGCGCGAGGAGCAGTTCAATGCGGGTGTCGGTCTGCACATGCGGCAGCCGCAAGGCTTCCCGATAGTAATGAATTGCCTCTGAATGGGCGTAGAACGCGTCCGCCCACCTGCCCGCGCGCTGCAAATACTCCAGTGCCTTCTCATTCGCTTCGCTGGCGGCCTCCGTGAAGTGATGCGCCAAGAGCGGAAGGAACTGATCAAGGTTGCCGGCGTATGCATGTTCGATCAACTCGCCGGCCTCCCGATGTAGTCGCGTGCGCCGAGGCGGCGACATCGCATCGTAAAGGGTTTCCCGGACCAGAGCGTGTGTGAACTGGCAATAACCGCGTTGCGGCGCTTCCTCGATGATCCGGGCCTTGAAGGCTTCGTCCAGCGCCTCGCCGACGATGGATTTGTCTACATCGCAAAGCGATGCAACCAGCGAGTAGTCGAAAGTGCGGCCGAAAACGGCCGCCATCTCCAGAACGCTGCGACATGACACCGAAAGCCGGTCAATCCGCTCGCCTATGAGTGTGCGAATGCTGTCGGGTAGTGGTAAAGTCGAACCGGCGCTAAGCGCTGCGGGATTTGCCACGTATGCCCGGTCTATTTCGCGCGCAATCTCATGTATGAAGAGGGGATTGCCCTCGGTCTCCCGGTACACGGTTGCGCGGATAGCAGGTGACAGATCTGCCGTTATCATCGCTGCGAGAAGGGCGTGCGTCGCATCCTCGCCAAGACCGGCAAGCTTGTGACGCTGCACCGAGGGACGCCCGACGACGCGAGAGAGCAACGCATTTACGGGATGGTCAGGCGCAATCTCGCTGTCGCGGAACGCTGCTACAATGACCAAAGAGCAATCCTGAGAAGCTTCGGCCACAAATTCGAGGAGTTTGATGGATGCACTCGAATCCTGATGCAGGTCATCAAGAAGTAGCAGGAACGATTCCTGCCGGGTCGCACGATGCCAAAATCGCGCATAGGCGTCGAAAAGGCGGAAGCGCGCTTGGTTTGCATCATCGATTGATGGCTGATGCTTCGGTTCCGATGATTGTCTGGTGAGGTCAGGGAAGAGGTCGGCGAGGATGTCCAGATCGGGCCCGACGATGGCGTTCCGATCCTCTTCCTCGTGGCAGAGCAGCCAGGCACGCCCGATCTGCAGCCATGGCCAGTAGATCGGCGTTCCCGGCTCCTCAAGGCACCGGCCCCAGAGGGGTCGGAACCCTTCGGCTTCAGCACGCGCCGCGAATTCGCGCATGAGGGCCGATTTTCCGATCCCGGGATCGCCGCAGACGAGGGCCATTTGGCCGCGACAACCCTTCGCCGACATCAACGCCGACGACAACGCTGCAAGCTCTCGTTCGCGACCGACGAACGTCAAAGCCGACCTCTATCCTCTTCAATTTCGGCAATCCAATACTCGCACAAACGTGCTGGATTGTCACAGAGCACGAGCGTGCCGATCGACGCTTCGCGATCTTTGCAGTGACTGGAGGAACCCGATTGAGACCTAGAACGCTCCGTAGCGGTAAAATCCGAGCCCGGCTCGGTTGTACCACAACCAGTCATTCAAGGGTTTCTCAATAGCGGCCGTTCACGCTGCGACTGGAGGCGACGCAAGGCGGACGTTCAACCTCATTCGGGAAGACCTGCCTTCAGCAAGCCTTCGCGCAGGTGCTCCGCATCGGCCGGATATCTGTAGTGCGGCATCTCCGCCCGCACGCTGAAACCCGGCTTGCGTCGGAGCACTTTGGCAGCCTTGGCGCGAGCTTCGTCGAGACGTCCAAGCTGTGCCAGGCAGGCTGCTTCGCGCGCCATCTGCCACGGAGACTTGGTGGGCCCGATCTTCTGGCTTGCCACCAAGGCCTCTTCGTAACGCCTTAACGGATACAGGCATAGGGCAAGAGTGCCCCAAAAAAAGTTCAAATAGGGATCGAGCCTGATGGCCCGGTGGAGGAGTTCGATGCCTTCTTCGGCACGACCGGAGACGCCGAGCACTCCGGCCAAATGAACAATGCCGATGGCGTCGTTGGGGTTGAGCGCCACACCGCGCTCGAGATGCGATATTGCCAGATCGTACTCGTCACGAAATCGGTAGACCTGTCCGAGGAACGTGTGACATCGGCTGTCGCGCGGGTCCAATCGGACTGCAGCCGTGGCAATGTCCAATGCACGTTGTTTGATGGAATCGGACGCACCGCCATAATGGTTCTCGACCAGCAGCGCTAGGGCCAAGTAGGCATGGGCCAGCGCATATCGCGGATCGAGAGCAACGGCCTGCTCGAACAATTCGCGAGCGAGACGGTTATCGTCCGAACCATAGCCGCGCAAATGCTGGATACCGCGCAGCAGACAATCATAAGCCGGTAGGCTGTCGGTCCGCTTGTTTGCGGCCATCCTGATTTCGGCGTCCTCCAGACGGCCAGCCACAGTGGCGACGATGGTCTGTGTCAACTCGTCCTGAACGTCGAAAAGCTCTTTGATGCCGCGATCGAAACGCTCGCTCCACAGATGGTTGCCTGGAACGGCGTCGATCAGCTGCGCCGTAATGCGAATCCGGCTGCCCATCTTGCGGACGCTGCCCTCGACGACGTAGCGAACGCCAAGGTCGCGCGCGACCCGGCGCACATCGACGCCTTTGTCGCGATATTGAAACGACGAGTTCCGGGCAATGACGAACAGCGAACGCGAGCGCGACAGTTCGGTGATGATATCCTCGGTGATGCCGTCGGAAAAATACTGCTGTTCAGGATCGCCGCTCATGTTGGTGAACGGCAGGACGGCAATGGAAGGTTTGTCGGGAAGGGACAACGAGGGACCGACGGCTGCTGAAGCCGCGACCCTAAATACACGCACAGGATTGGCGATGTTCTTCAGCTGTTGCTCACCAATGTCTTCGAAAGCAAGCTCGAGTCGGCCATGGGTCTCATCGCGCACTTTTGCCGAAACGCAGATCCCGCCCGGCTCCGCTAGCGTCTCCAGCCGCGCGGCTATGTTGACGCCGTCGCCATAGACGTCCGATCCCTCGCCAATGATGTCGCCAAGATTGATGCCGATACGCAGAACGATGCGTCGATCCTCACTCAAAAGCGTGTTGGCCTCGGCCATTTTCTCCTGCAATTCCAGCGCCGCCTTAACTGCATTGACCGCACTGGCGAACTCCACCAGCACGCCGTCGCCCATGACCTTGACAATGCGCCCCTCATGGTCCCGCACAATCGGCTCCAGGACGGTCTTCCGCCGTTCCCTCAGCGCCGCCAGCGTTCCCGTCTCGTCGGCCTCCATGAGGCGCGAGTAGCCGACGACGTCTGCGACGGCGATGGCGGCAAGGCGGCGTTTGGCGCGTTCGTCGGCCATTTAGATGATGCCTTAGGGCAGTCTCCGTCGATGGTATTTGTGCTGTGCCACGATGTCCATTGGCTGCTATGGGCATCATTCCGAACATTGCTCAGGGGCCGACGACATAGGTCTGCGATGGGTCGAGCCCGCCATTCGTGCCGGTTTCGGCGAAGGTCTGCTTTCGGGAAGGCAGACGGTTCCAGGAAGTCTGCTCAGGGTCATGAGTGCTGATTGCGCCCGAAGTCCGCTTTCGGGAAGGGAATCCGGCGCGGCAAGGTCCGGATTGGGTCAGGTTTTACCGTTCGAGCTGGCCACCGGAATGGGCAACTAGCGCCAATTCCAGTCAGCCAGATGCATACTCGCGGATGACCGCAATGGCGCCGTTTGCCGACCGGCAGTTTCTGGCGTCCAAAAAAGCGATAGCGGACATTCGATCCGGTAGGTCCGAGGCCCCTGACTGACCCGATTGAGACGTAGAACGCTCCATCGCGGTATCGAGCCGATGCCCGGCCGGCTCGGTCGCGCCACTTCCGGTCACGACATTTCTCCAATCCGGACGATCGCGCTGAGCCCGGATCCACTCTCAAGGAGGTGGATACGGCGCAGATCAAGAGCGATCTCGGCGCCCTTCCGGAGGTCCGGCCGCCTGCAAGGACAGACTGCTGTATTTGAGTGGGCTTGAGGAAAGCTGCTGGATACACTGGGCACGAGTCGTCGCAGGCTCCCGTAGATGTGACCAAATGAGGGCTGGCACAAATTCACGTCGCTTCGCTTCAACCCAATGCGATTTAACTCGTAAGTCGGAACGATAAATAATGAACCAATGCGGCGACGGACATTATCCTCCATCCAGACGCGCCGTCGTGATGCAATTGCTCGGCCTTGGCGCAGCAGCCATGTTCCCCAATGCCTCGTTGGGCCAGGCTGCGCCACAACGGCCCCGAACCGACGCAACATTCATCTTTACCAGTGACGTGCATGCCTGCCGCATGGCCAGCGGCCTGAACCCCAATTGCGCGAATGAGGGCAAGACCGACGCAAGCCTCCTCCGTCACATCGCTGTCATCAATCGCATTTCCGGCGAGAGTTGGCCAAGCCCGAATTGACGGGGCCGCGACGCGACTTGCGGGTGCGGGGCACAAGATCGCGGAGCCGCTCGGCGTGATCATCGGCGGCGACATGACCGATGACGGGGGCGGTCAGGTCGCGACGCCCGGCGAGGGATTACAGCTTCGCCAGTTCCGCCAGCGCTACCAGCAGGGTATCGGTCCCGATCCGGTTTACACCGGTCTTGGAAATCACGACCTAGATTAAGACGGTCCACCGCCTCATGTCGATTGGTATCGGCGAGAACTGCGGGATTATGTCGAACTCAATCACCGCACGACGGTATTTTTCAAGCCGCCAGTACCGGTGTTAAATTACGATGTAGCGTCCGACAGTTACTCGTGGGACTGGGGCGGACTCCATCTTGTCCAGGCGCACCGCTTCGCGGGTGACACCACGAAAGGCGCAATCAGCGGGCTGCCCTGGCTCAAGAACGACCTCGCCATCTACGCTGCCGATGGCAGGCCAGTCGTGCTGTTCCAACATTACGGCTGGGACCAATTCTCGACGGAACGATGGGGTCCCGTCAGGCGGACTTTCGACGACGACGGGTCCGGCGCGCCGCACTGGTGGAGCGATGCAGAGCGCCAGGCGCTGCAGTCGCTTCTCGCGCAATACAATGTCATCGGCATTTTTCCACGGCCATCAGCACGAAACCGCCATGGTCTATCAGCACAGCGGATTGGATCTCTTCAAGCCGAAAGCCGCGTTCATGGGCGGCTTTGCCGTGGTGCATGTCACGGACGACTATTTGGACGTGGTATTCGCCGAAGCGGTCGGCGGCGATGGCGAGGTGAAGTTTACTAACGCCTTCAGCAAACGCCCCGGTTAGCCCTGTCCTAACGCGCTGTTCTGCTTGCAGACTGTCGTCTTGCGAGGGCGCCGTGCCTTGGGACCGATCACGCCGGCCAACCCGCCGAGATCAGCGTGTTCGAGGCCGACTAGCTGCACGACCGGGCGAGAGCTAGAATATCCTCCCACGAAGCGCTCGACCCCTTCGAAACACAGGATGCAAATTGCTCTTCACCAAGTGTTTCGCGGGTCACCGATATAATCTTCTGAAAATCGGCGTTGTCGGTCGGCTCGAACCGGGCTCCAAATCGCGTTAAACGCGCCTGGATGGCACCGATGATCCAGGCAGCTTCCTTGGCGGCTCCCTTTGCCAGGAATACCCCGCTGACAGCGGCAGTCGCCAGGTTGACAACCACCGGGTAGTCGTACCTCTCGCTGATGGCCAAGGCGTCGCGGGCCAACCTGGCTGCCTCTTTCCAGTCTCCTTGGTGCAGCCTGAAATGAGCCAGGTTCTGCAACAAATGACCTGGCCAGTAGGTATCCCCGAGACCTTCCAGCAGGGAAAGAGCTTCCTGATAGTATTTCTCGGCCGTCTTCTCGTCGCCTTCTGAACGGGCCCCTTCGCCGAAAGCGATCAACGCCACCACGGCCCCGTAGTCGTCGCCCAAGGCCCTGAAGAGTTCCAGCGACCCGCTTATCAGTTCGAGACCGGTTTCCAGATCTTCTCCCAACGTCACCTTGGCAATGCCCAAAATAATGCCGGAACTCGCTGCACCGGCTTGATTGCCAAGCTCCAGACAGAGCCTATGGCTTTCATTGGACAATTCGTGAGCCCTTGCAGGATCGCCCGACATGTAGCTGATCCAACCTGCTGCATCCAATATCTCGGCGAGCGGACCTGCCTCTCCTACGTGCCGAGCCTGCGCCACAGCTACTTTCGACCACCGCTTCGCTTCAGAGAATTGGCCACGGGAGATCCAGAACCACTTCAGCGCGCAAAATAGCTTGGCCGTCCCGTCCGCGTCTGACTGCTTCATCAGCCATTCAAGAGCAGCTCTTATGTTGCCGGTCTCCTGGAAAAGCCGTTCGACGCAATCCCGTTGATTGTGCCGCATCACGTTCGGAGCATCGTCCGCGACGAGGGCGGCAAAGTAGCGGGCATGCTGCGCCTGACAATCCTGCAACGAACCCGACTGGCTCAGGCCTTGGCTGGCGTACTCTCGAATGGTGTCGAGCAAGTGGAGCCTTGGCTTCCCGAGCGTCACATTCTGATACACCAGGTTCTTTGCTAGAAGAGACTCCAAGTGTTCGACGGCCTCATCACCGTTGCACCATGGAGCCATCACATATTCTGCCGCCGCCACGTCAAACCCACCCACAAAGACAGACAGCTTCCGGAACGCCTCGCGCTCGTCCTTCGTCAGAAGATCCTCACTCCATTGAATGGCCGCCCGCAAGGTGCGGTGGCGTGGGTCGACATCTCTCACCTTGTGCTTGAGGCTGTGCAGACCTCTGACAAGCCGCCGCGAGAGTGCGGCCGGATCCAGCACGCGTATGTGCGAAGCAGCGAGCTCGATCGCCAAGGGCAAACCGTCGAGGCGCCGACAGATTTGAACAATCTCACGGGCAACGTCGGGCGTTAGCCTAAACTCTGGACGTTCTCGCTGGGCCAGGTCGACGAAGAGCCGTACACAGGGGTTCTGCGAAACCTCGTCGAAAGGGGCCCTTTCATCGGGGAGAGGCAGCGGTCCCACGACAACTTCCGTCTCACCTCGAACGCCCAAGGTCTCCCGGCTGGTGACAATGAAAGCAAGATGGGGACATTCCTTCATCAACGACGTCACGGTCGGGGCACCGGCAATGACCTGCTCGAACGTGTCAAGAATCAACAACAAGTGCGCATCGCCGATCGAGTTGCGCAGGGACTCGATCGCAGAAAGTCCAGCTACTTCCTGTATGCCTAACGTCTGGCATATCGCAGACGGAATCAAATCTGCACTGTGGATGTTGCCGAGCTGGGCAAAGAATACGCCACGAGCGAAGGATTGTATCAGTGACCTGCCAACCACGAGCGAAAGAGACGTCTTTCCAGAACCGCCCGTGCCGGTGAGTGTGACCAATCTGCGCCCGCTTTCGAGGATAAGTCGCCGGACCTTCTCGACGTCCGCGTCCCTTCCGAAGAATGCCTCCGGCTCGAGAGCGAGATTCGTCCTGTTTGCACCCATCGACGAGATGGGCGCAAAATCGCTGGGCAGTCCTGGAACCACCAGGTCGAACAGCGCTTCCGGATAGCGCAGATCTTTCAGGCGGTGGAAGCCAAGGTCGCGGATGTGCATGCCCGGCTGAATTGCACTTTGAGAGATATCATCACGGACGGCATGCGAAATCACAATCTGCCCACCGTGCGCAACTGCACTTATTCGAGCCGCGCGATGTACTTCTATGCCCACGATCGCGGATTCATGCCGCTGCACCGTGCCAGCGTGCAAACCCATTCGCACTTTGGGCTCGCACCCCTTAGCCCATTTTTCCTTGCTGATTGCAATTTGGGCGTCGATCGCTGCCCGAACCCCCAGGTCCGCGCCGGGGAACAGCGCGAAGATGGAATCTCCGGCAACCCCGACTTCCTCTCCTCCATGCGACTCGATGGCGTTTCGGAGCAGCTCATGGTGCCGCGACAACATCAATGGATAGACATCGGCATATCTGTCAACGAGCCCTGTCGACCCCTCGATGTCCGTGAACAGCATGCAGACGCTTTCACTCTGCAAGCCGTCGTTGCTGGTTAGTTGCGTTCCCATTGTGGTTGGTGTTCCATAGGTTCCTGAGCACTTGCAGGCGGAAAGAGGATGCGTCTCAAGCTTTTCGTCAGGGCGTGCAGGTCCCGCTGCTTCGCCAAGTCCGGCGTCGACAATCTCCCACTGGTCGCCAGCTCGTTCCAACACGAGACTTGGTGGGCGCACGCAAGTTCCAGCTCGGCGTCTTGAAGGTCGCTCGCCTCAGGTGAAATCCCGAGTCGCCGTGCCTCCCTCACCGCTCGATTGAATACGTTGAATCCTGTAAGAGCGGCGTCGAAGTCGAAGGAAGTGCTGATCGCGGCCCAGAGCGTATTTGCCTGCTCGACCGTCAGCTTGCTGGTGATTTCTTGTGTTGAAAGTCCATGCAGATGCATGCGGTGAATGTATCCGGAAACCACGATCCACGCCACCAGATCATCTCGGATTGCATCTATTTTGGTGCCGTCGAGCGGGTCAGGCCCACGCTCGCGCCCTTCGTCCAACAATCCGAACAGTCCAGGCCCATATTTTGGCGGCTGTGGTCGCAAAGCCCCCGTCCGCAACCATTTTTCGAGCCTGCGAAACGCCAGCTTCGCGTCCTGCCGCTTTGCGTCGGCCCCCTTGAGAAACTCTTGCGTCGCCATGGGAGGTATGACCCCGGCATCCTTGAACGCCGCGCTCCATGTGCGATGAGAGTAATGCGTTGATTTGGCAGCTGCAACGATGGAAACACCGTCGGCTGTCGTCATCACGCCAAGGTTCACGGCTCGGCGCAATGCAACACGGATATTGATGAGCGGGTCTGTCAGCGACGGATAGGGCCTATCCTCCCTGAACGTGACGGCGACTTCATCCTCGGAGGATATCGCGCGCCGCCGGTATAGGCGGTAGACGATGCCAATCCCCAGCGCGCCAGCCGGGTAACAGTCTGCGGAACGCAGCGCGCCCATGCTCGAAGCTCCGATGACGACAGCTCCGTCTTTGATGACATCAATGACCTCGCGCGGGGGAACAGCGAGTGAGCCGCCAAAGACACCATCGATTATGAGAAAAATGGAATGCTTGAGGATACGGTAGCGATAGAGGTCACCGCGCCGGCAGGGCCGCGCCACCAGGGCGTCGGGCAGAACCGAGAGAACATCCTCTCGCGGCGCCGTTGGCCCAATGAAAACGATCGGCGGCAGCTCATGCATCACAAGAGGTGTCTCGCACATCTCCAGCCGACGCGATGGCGGTCCGCGACGAAGGCGGAGAGGCCAGGCACCCTGACCCTCACGACTGCAATGCCTAGATCGTCGCGTTTCATGTCCACGGCGATTGCTTGCCGGATGCCCACCGATCCCAGCCGATCGAGAATATAGTCAGTTTCGGATTCCAGATCGTCGAACGCCCTGCTTCGAAGCGCAGAGAACGGGACCATCGGCGCCTTGCAGAGCAGATGCCGTCTTGCCGAGAGCGTGAACGGCCGAGCCGTTGCGGACAGGCCGTTGAAAGTGTCTCTTGCGCCCTGAATGACGCCAACACGCGACTGGAATGCTTCGGTAACCGCTCGCCGAAGGGCCGTTTCTGTAACTGGGTCGGCTCCCCAGCCACCGAAGACATGCGTGATCGGGCCATGCTCGGTCAGGAAGGCGCGATCGACCAGCATGCAGCCGACGACCGGGATTTCCAGATCGCTGGTCAGGTCCTCAAGAACGACATCCATGCCGGCTTCGGTCGCGGACAAGACGAAGCGCTTACAGGACTCTGGAATCGAGTCCGGATCGATCCTCGCCTTGTGGGGTGGCACGCGCCCGTCATCCCCGAACAGATCGAAGAACTGATGCTGGCTCACAGCGTCTCGCTCTATCACTTCCAGGAGCGCATGGCGCAGCGCCTCCGCATAGGTAGCGGCTGCGGCCAGTCCGTTCGTATCGACATGATCCAATATTCCCTGCTTGGGCGGCGTCCTAGCGAGGTCGGCCGCGATCCAGATCGGCCGGGAACCGTATAGATCCCAGGCCTCGACCCATTCGAACTCCAGGTTCGCTTGGTAAGCGGTCCGCGGCGGCAAATCGAAATCCAGAGGATCAGCGACGTTGACACCGGATGCGCGAAGCTGCTCGAAGCTCGCACAGCGGGAGGGAGCAGCAATCCGCTCGGCCGCGACCCTTTCTACCGCCTCCATGATCGCGCTGATCCGCGCCGATCGCCGGTCCGGCCCCTTCCCCAAATGGGTCGTCAAGTCGCTTGCGAGCGGCGAAATCGCCGCGAACACCGGCGCGCCCACGCAGTCAAGGGGCGTGATATCCGCCAAGCGTGTTATTGGCAATCGGTCCGGTATCCCTTCAACCAACTCTTCGACGAAGCCAAGGTCGCAAACTCTTCCGCTTTGTGGCGAGAGTTTCCCGAAAGTCTCTGCCTTCGCGGCGGGCCAGGTGCTAAGCCGGGACGTCAGTGCCTCAGCCTTCTTACAAGCCGCAAACTGCGAAATGGTAATCTTTGTTGTGTAAGGTGAGATGAGACCCGGTGCTTTCCGCGATCTTTTTAAGAACCGTTATTTCATCAGGACTCAAGTTCGAAATCACATCGTGAACATTCGGCGGCAACATGT
The DNA here is from genome assembly GCF_055811455.1 of Mesorhizobium sp. WSM4845. Classification (NCBI taxonomy): domain Bacteria; kingdom Pseudomonadati; phylum Pseudomonadota; class Alphaproteobacteria; order Hyphomicrobiales; family Phyllobacteriaceae; genus Mesorhizobium; species Mesorhizobium sp. WSM4845. The sequence continues at coordinate 10,799 of NZ_JBVVQA010000008.1, read as the reverse complement.
TCTCTTGGATGTCGGGGATTACCCCGCTGTCTTTTAAGCTTTGGAAATTCTTTGCAAAATCCGGCATCGGTTCCCCCTGAATCTCGCGATCTGGAAACAGTCTGTGAAGCAGCAATGCGAAGATATCGAGCGCTATTGTAATTGGTCTCCTGGAACTGTCCAGTCATTATTAGCAGGTCATAATACATCGGAATTGCCTGAGCGCTGCGGAGGATTCTCGTTCAGGGGCAGGTGTCGTCGTGGCCGACAGTAGTGACGCTGATAACGTCCGAAGTGACGAGTTGAATGTGCACGCGAGTTCCAGCAGAATGGGTCACATCTCAGAACGCCAAGGCGAATCGGAGGGAGTTTGCCGGGAGTTCGACGGCTTGGCCCCCTCGGCTCATGAGCGCTCAGTTCGTTATGTCCTCTCATGAAGGTTGTAAGTATGTCCATCGCCAACAGTGAAAGCGTCAGGACCAAAGTCGCTCTCTGTATCGGCCCGCTCGAGGCTGCGTTCGAGAAGCTGTGGAGCCACGATCCGCTGGAACAGGTCGTCCCACCCTACCTTGTCTTGCTTCACCAGCTGATGCGGGCCTCAGTGCCGTTGATGGGCCGTGGGGCTGAAGTCTGTGAAAAGCTGGCGGCAACGGATCCTTTGGCGAGAAGGTTGGGTGCTTATTATCTCGGCCATATCGAAGATGAGCGGGACCACGATGCTTGGGCGCTCGAGGATCTTGCATCAGCAGGTTACGATGTGGACTGTGCGCTTTCGATTGTGCCCTCGCCCCAGTTGGCCAATCTCGTTGGCTCGCAATATTACTGGCTGAACCATCACCACCCGATCATGCTGATGGGATACATCACAGTTCTCGAAGCATTTCCTCCTTCCAAGCAGCGTGTCGATGAAATCCGAGATCGGTCGGGCGTTCCTGAAGCGGCATTCAGGACATTGAGAATTCATGGAGAGCTTGATCCGACACATAGTGCCGAGATCGACGACACATTGAATGAACTCCCGCTGGGCAAAATCCATCTCGAAATGATTGGCGTGAGCGTCCTTCATACTTGCGAGTGGCTCTCCAGGAGCGTCCAATCCTTGAGACCCGTCGAGTCTTTGGCGAGAAGGGTTCGCTGACATACAGCAACCGCGTACGACAGGTCGCATAGCCGACCTGCTCGTTCGCTGTGTGCAAGGTGTAGCCAGCACCGTCTGCACAATTTGGTGATGTAGAGGTGACAATTGTGCGCCGCATCGAGCAGGATCTCTCCGGGCGCACAAAGATGCTCCACGCCAGACCGGGCGAAGCGGACGCGCGTTGGGCCAGCGACAGCCGATTGCGGAGGCATGGAATTGCCCACCGCGCCCCCGAAACTTTCCTCGTGATACTGCGAGAACGCGATGCCGATCTCCGCGAGACAGGCCCGAACCGTTCGCATAAAGGGCTCGGGGCCGCAGAGATATAACGTGCGCTAGTGAAGGTCGGGAGCCAGCCGCAGGAGCATGGGGCCGTCGATCCGACCCATAGGGCCTTGCCATGCCGAACCTTCCTGGCTGCAGACGAAGCTTACATCAATATTGGAGAATCGCGCGGCGAGCGCCTCCAATTCGGAGCGGAAGACGATGTCGTCCGCAGTCCGGGCGCAGTGAATGAAACGAATGTCATGGCCAGATGCCCGGTCCGTTAGCGCCCGCAGCATCGACTTGACGGGACTGATGCCGCTGCCGCCCGAAAGAAAGAGCGGCTTCTCACATGGCAGGTCGTCGAAATTGAACCGTCCGACAGGCCCTTCTATTTCAATGTCGTGGCCTGGCCGGAGATTATCGTGGAGCCAGTTTGAAACGAGGCCGCCCTTCACTCGCGTCGACGCGTGGGAGGATCACCCAAACTTGGTAGCAACGGCTGGCTTCGGTAGCTCCAGCCGTAGCTCGAATGTCTGCAACGGAGAAGCCTGATCAACGTCCGGAATTGGCGCAACGACGATGTCCAGAGTAATCGCCGGCAACGTCTGCTATCGGGCAACAGCAAAGATCACCTCAATGGCCGACATTTGGCGCGTTGCTGCCATTCGCAACGCCGAGAATGAAGGTCTCGAACGGGTCAGGTTTTGCCGCTTGAGCCGGCGGCCCGAACCGGTAACTAGCGCCATGTTCAGACATTCGCGGTGCTTCTCCAGAGCGGACGTTAGCTCATCGGTAGGAGTCGACCTGCGGACCATGCCTGATGGTAGATGTAGGGAACGACGTGACCCCCATGCGATGAAGCGGCGGTAGGCCGCCGCTCCGAATTTGAGCGGCCCGTCCGGCAACGCTATAATTGACCGGCAGGGGACGTTATCGATGACGCAAATCAGAGCCATGACTGAGCAGGACGTGCCGTCGGTATCGCTGCTCATTGGAGAGTCTTGGCGCAGAACGTACTCGCCAATCATGGGTGCCGAGACCGCGGCCCTGATTTCGGATGAAGATCACACGCTGCAGCGGATTGCGGCGGAACTGACAGACACCAACAAAATGTCGTTCGTGGCAGAACGGCCAGACGGCTCGATTGCCGGCTACGCGATGGCTAAGATGAATGAAGCCGGCGACGTCATGCTTGACCGGCTCCATATCGATGAAAGCGAGTACGGCACCGGGCTAGCCGCTAATATATTGCACGCTGTCTTTGCCGCCCATTCCGGCATCCTGAGCATCGCACTCGAAGTGCTCGAGGGAAACGACCGGGCAATGGCCTTTTACCGCAAACATGGTTCGAAGTGGCCGCGTTGCACGGTGCAGAAGGCCATGCATCGTTGATTATGCGCAAACTGCTATCGCGCGCCTAGTCGGAACTCGCGCATCGAACAGCACATCACGTCTTCCGTCCCCAGCGCACCGGCGGCCTCCCCGTTCGCAATCCAAATAGACGTCTTTCAGCTGTTTGATTGGCATGTCAGCGTGAGCGAGCGCGAGGGACTTAACAACTGACATGATCATTTTGAGATCCTCCCCAGTTCCCGTCGGTCAACATTCAGTCCTTGGGGTCGCAGGTGTAGTGCCGTTCGAAGGTCCCGTCCGCGCGCCGCTGCTTGTCGAAGCCGCGATGTAAGGCTCGATCGCGCGCTCGTGGACCAGCCAAAGGGGATCTCGGCCGAGGCGTAGCTACTGCCGGCGGCCAACCGTTTCGGGATCGAGGCCGAAGCGATCCTGGTGCGCTCGATCGTCGTGCCGGCCGCGCCTGCCTCCGCATGACGGATGGCGCGGCTTCGCAAAGCGCACATGATTTCGTCACGTGAGATGCCGATGTCGCCAAGAACGTCATCGGGTAAACGGCTCAACTGGTCCGTTGCCGACAAGAGAGCTTTTCCCTCGGCGCGGAGGCGTAACCACCTGCGAAATGGACCAATGGCGGCAGCATGAATTATAACCATGATCAGATCGTACCTTCATTGATCTGAATTGACCGGTACGGAACGGTGCGAACGGCACTCCGGGCGAGAGCGTCAGCCGTCCGCGAGGCAAGTTAGGCGTAGTGGTCGATGGATTGGTTTTGCCGCCGCGTGCCCATACGGCGGGCGGTGGCTGGCCCCGGGCCACGCATGTAATAAAGCTCCGGGCGGTAGCGCGGCGCGACGAATTTGCGAAACCCGGCAGCAAGTTTTGTGACGGGAGCCAAGAATTTCATGACTGTTCCCTTTCCTTTCGCCGGCTTGCGCACGAGCCGGCGGGCCTGACGTTGCAACAAGGATATGACAGTCGAACCAGGCTCGGCTGTGGGAATTCCCACACCGGGGAAAACATTGGAAAAATCCGCTCCCAGTTTTGCTTTCCGGAAAGCGGGGCCTGCGGCCATCAAATTTCCTTGGATAGGGAGTAAGATGAAGTACACCTGATTGAACAAGAGGCTGTTGTGACAGGCTCTCCGGCCTTCATCTCAAGACTTTGCGATGCCGACCTCGCCGCGCTGACCAAACGGTGGCACGAGCGCAGCTATCGACACAACGAGCTGATCATTTCCCACGGCGACACTGGTCGCGATGTCTTCTTCCTGCTGGAAGGACGGGCTCGCGTGACACTGGTTTCAGCGGACGGCAGGGAGATAGCGTATCGCGATGTCGAACCGGGTGACATTTTCGGGGAGCTCGGAGGCATTGACGGGATTGCACGCTCTGCCAGCGTAGTCGCGCTGGAGGCAACCCGCGCTGCACGGCTGTCCGGCACAGCATTCCGGGATATCGTGATGACCCACCCGACTTTTGCCTGGATGCTGCTTGAGCATCTGTCTGCCCAGCTCCGGCGCATGACCGAGCGGGTATTCGAATACAGCACTCTGGTCGTGCGAAAACGGCTGATCGTCGAGCTCCTGCATCGGGCGGAGAAAGCCGCACTCGTGGACGGCGAGGTGTCCATAAGCCCGGCACCGACGCATTCCGAGCTGGCGGCAACGATGAGCACGCACAGGGAAGCGGTCTCGCGCGAAATGAGCGACCTCGCCAAGAGAGGCCTGATCGAAAAGCGCGGCAGCAGGTTATTGCTGCATGACGTCTCGGCACTACGGGCGCTGGTCGACAAGAAGGAATAGCGAAGGCTGTCGCTGCGGCGGGGGGCACCGCACGTTTCATACTCCTCGGCCGCAAGTGATTATTCCTTCCGGCAAACCGGGCAACCTAGCGTGCCAGCGCGCGGGTCGGGCTTTGATCGCTTCACCCCTTGCAAGAATCATGACTGGGCTTCTTGATGCGGGCACGGAACGCCTGCTTGCAGACTTACAAGGGCGGATCGAAGGGTGAAGCCGCATGGACGTTAAATACCAAATCTTCGTCAGCTCGACCTACGCCGATTTGGTGGACGAAAAACGGTCGGTCATCGAGGCCGTTCTTAACCTCGGGCATATTCCTGTGGGGATGGCGGCATTCCAAGCCAGCGACGACACTCAATGGGATTACATTAAGCGGCGCATCGATGACAGCGACTACTACGTACTCATCGTAGCAGAGCGGTACGGCTCAGAGTTGAAGGGTAAGAGCTACACCCAGATGGAGTACGGGTACGCCGTTGCCCAAGGCGTGCCTACCGTGGCGTTGGGCCGCGGAAAAGGTCGAAGTTCGAGAAAAAGGCCAAACTCGAGAGATTCCGAAAGCTGTATGAAAAGAAGCTCGTCAAATATTGGCGCAACAAGGACGATTTGGCGGGTAATGTTGCGATGGCTATTAGACGTTATGACCGTGGTCTGAGCGGCGGCCCGCCCTTAGTTTTTGCAGCTGTTTAGCAACGGGGTTTGCTCGGGAGTGCCGAGCCGAGCCCCAAGCGAAGAACGCCGGGCCATGGCGCAAGATAACGTTTTTTACGTCGGTGTCGATGTGTCGAAAGCCAAGCATGCTGTCGCGATTGCCGAGGGCGGACGCGGTGGAGAGGTCCGGTATTTCGGCGAGGCGTTCCCCGCGCGTCGTCACCGGAACATCGTAGCCGTGAAGCCGAACCGTGACGGTCCCGTCATCGTGAACAAGCGTCACCTCGCCATCGTGATCGTGTCGCACGGCTTGGCTGAAGACCAAGGCCTGTTCGAGCGACGAATACGAACTTCTTGGCGTCGAGCGCGAGGCAGGCAAGCCGGCTTTCGCGCTCATGGCCGAGCGCGGCACGGACGCTATGTCGGCTCGGCTTTCATTACCTTGAACCGGGAGTTGCGCGAACGGCTCTGGAAACGGGTGCAGGAGCATGCAGGAGCCCGCCAAACGGGATGAAACGGCCGGCGACGCAATGGGTCAAGCCGGTGCTGATCGGCCGCGTGAAGCATCTCCGCGGCGAGGAGAATCTGCGCCATGCCTCGCTGCAGGATTTTCGGGAGGAAGACTAGGGTAAAACTCAGTCATTCTGACTATGCCGCGAATGGCCGAGATGGGTTAGGCCCTGCCGTTTGAATCGGTCGGCCGCAACGAGCACAGAGCGCCAACTGCAGACGCTTGAAGAGATGTGCGCTCCGTTGGCTCAAAGAACGTTCCGCTCCGCCGGGTTTCGCTCTATCAACTCTGCCACAAGGCGTTGAAGTCGCCAGAGGTTGCGGTCGCGTATCCCTTGGCTTCGAGGTGAGAAACCGTGTTGAGCAAGTACTCGGCCCCGGTGCCCCAATGACCGCAGGCCCGGGCCAGGACATCGGCAACTGCTTCAAGTGACTGACGACCGGCATAAAGAGGCGAGGCGCGGTTCATAACAAAGGTCAACGCCGGCGTGGCTCCCGAGGCGGTCTCGACCGTGATCCAGCGGGGCATGCTATTGGCCGGCTTGTAGGTGAACTCGCGTCGAAACAATTTGCCGAATTGGCGTTCGAGGTTGTCCTCTGGTAGGTCGTACAGGACGCCCCGGCATTGCCCTCCACGATCGAGGGCCATCATAAGGCCGGGCTGCTCTGGCGTGCCCCGAAAACGGGTCATGCGGAAGCAAAAAGCACGATGCCAACCCCGAGCAGCGCCTAGTTGCTCACCGATGTGCTCGATCTCCGGCTTCCAGATCAACGAGCCGTAAGCGAATAGGCGGGTCGGTGCCTTCGGGGCCGGATGAGCTCGGATCATTTGCTCGACCCAGCGGTCGTAGTCAGCATCGGTGTGTAGCTCGGCACCTGCCGTCAAACCCTGGTCTTGAACGACCTTGTGGACCCGCGCGACATGGTCCGCAGTCAAAGTCAGCTTTCTCATTTGGCTTGGCATCCCGTGCTCCATCGGATCAGGATCGCGTATCCTTGGCAGATGCTACCGGCGTTGCAAGATACGAACCAACGCACGGCTTGAATGCGCCACAACCCGCCATTCCCTGTTTCGATCGCAAACGGCCGGAGTCGAGCCATTGAGACATCCACTGCGTTGTCGAACGGGTTGTCGTTACCAGCAAACGGTCGCTCAGTGACCTTATGGCGGCAAACTTGCTTTTCTCAGCAAGCGGCCAAGCTCCCGAACTTTCTCAGGATCGCGGTAATACTCGCCGCTGGTGAGGGCGGAGGCCGTAAGATCTGGCTTGCCCCCGACAGCTTCTCTAACGAGCCGACTGGCTTCGTCGACTCGGTTGAGTTCTACGAGTGCAGCCGCCCGATAGAGGCGCGATCTGTTGGTCTGAAACGTTAGCCTACCGAGGGATTCAATTGCTTCGGCATAGCGGCCCAGCGAATGGAGGCCCACGCCCCTTTCCTCGACGCAATACACAGGAAGGAATGGATCAAGCATTTCGGCGTCGTCGAGCAAACGCAAGGAACGCTCTGCTTCGCCCACAAAGGTAAAGATCGCGGCGCATCTTGCCTTGATGTAGGCATCCGTCGGGTTCAATTCCATTGCTCTGCGGCTGTGCGCCAGTGCCTCGTCGAAGTTGCCACCCATAAGTTCAAACGCGCCCATGATCCGGTTTGCCTCGGCATCGCAGGGGTCAAGCTCGAGCGCGCGGCAAATGTCCCGTCGACCTTGCTCGGGGTCGAAACCCGGCAGCCCTGACGCTGCGCAGACCCTCCACGCATAGGCGGCCGCGTAGTGCGGATCGGCCTCGATCGCCTTTGAAAGCCAGCCGACGGCCTGGCGGGCATTGTCGTCGGTGACGCCGCCCAGGCGGTGATGATCGAGCCCGCGCAAGAGGCAGTCGAAGGCGGTCATGTTTTCTGGCGGCTTTCGGCGCGCCGCCACCATGGCTGCGTCCTCCATCCGTCCGGATACCGTCGCGGCGATCCTCGCGATGGTTCCATCAACCAAGGCGAGGATTTCCTCGAACGGACGCTGGATCTTGTCGCTCCAGACCACCGTCCCCTGGTCGGTTTCCGACAGCGTGAGGCTGATCGAAACCCGCTCTCCGATCTTGCGCACCTGCCCCTCAAGCACATATCGAACGCCCAGAGCCTCGCCGACCCCTCACCGGATCCGGGTGGCAGTCCGCAACCGCGAAGCTCGCACTCCGCGAACTGACCGCAAGACGCCGAAACCGCCCCAGTTCGACAATAAGCTCCTCGGTGAGGCCCTCGGCGAGATAGCGCTGGTTCTCGTCGTCGCCCGAAACCCGGAAAGGGAGCACCGCGACCGATGCCGGCCACCGTTCCGTCGTGATGACCAGTTGCGTCGGCGCCGACTGCAGCCGATGCGCTCCGATCTCGCCGCGGACCTGATAGAGGTGCACCGATTCCGTAATGTTCTTGAACGCCCGCTCGCCCATATCGTCGAATATGAACGCAGAATTGCGGCGGACATGATCGAAGAGCGCACCGCTCACATAGATCGAGTCTGGTTCGGCTGCCGCCTGTATGCGCGCCGCGAGGTTGACGCCGTCTCCGACCAGATCATCGCCCTGCACCACGACATCCGCGATATGGAGACCGAACCGCATCCTGAAAGGTCCGGTGTCGGGCTCTTGTGCGCCTGCAAGCGCGCTGCGGATCTCGAATGCACTGCGCACGGCGTTTACGGCGCTCGGAAATTCGGCAAGGGCCCCGTCGCCCGTCGTCTTGAAAACCCGGCCGTCGAGCAGATTGACCTTTTCCGAAATGAGGGCCTGACGGCTAGCCAAGCGTTCCGCGGTTTGCTCCTCGGCTCGCTCCATCATTCCGGAATAGCCGACGATATCGCCGACCATAAGGGCAGCCATTTTGCGTTTCATAGCGAAGCTCCGTGGCGGGCGATCTCCCAATGGCAGCGCCATCGTCTTAGGCGTATCAGGTCAGGCGCTTAGCGCATTGCGAAGCCGGCCGATCGGGAAAGCGCCTTGCGAACGTCTCGAAGAGGTTGCCGAAACGTCTAACACAAAGCGCGCTTGTGCGTAGTCCGGCTTCCATCCCTTTCGCGACCTTCAGAAGAAACGGCGCGACGGCCGGAATGGGTCAGTTCACGTCGATGCATGGGGGGCGCCTGAATGTCCGCTTCTCACATTCCAGGCCTCGAAGCCGCAAGTCCGCTTCCGGCCCCATCGTGTTCTCACCGAGCCACTGGCGCTGGTAGCGAGCCGCGAATGAAGGTATAGTTCAGGTATTGGATTACGGGTGGGCGGTAACCTGGACAATGGCTGGATTGCGTGAACAGATTGCGCGTGAGCAACGCACCATGGGACCGCTCCTGGTTGCGGCAGTGGTCGTCGGCCTTATAGGTCTGCCCGTCGCGGCCTGGCTCGACCTCCGAGATCTGTCGGAACGCATGCTGCGCACGCAAGCCAGCGAAATCAGCCGGATCATCGACGACATGCGCGGATTCTACGGCAGCGACGTCGTGGGACGGGTCCTGAAAGCAGACGGCGCCGTGACCGCGACGCACAATTACAGGGACGTGCCAGGTGCGATCCCTATCCCAGCAACCCTCTCAATCGAACTCGGCAAGCGCATCAGCGCCCACGACGGGTCCGTCAAATATCGCTTCGTCTCGGACCTACCTTTCAAAGGCCGCGAGCCCCACCAGCTAGACACATTCGAGCGCAACGCAATCTCTGCCTTTCGCGCCAATCCAAGTGAGCCCATCATCGAAGCCTCGGGTTCGCTGCTTGACCGGCACGTTCGCGCGGCGGCTCCCGTAGTAATGGGACAAGTCTGCGTCAACTGCCATAACTCGCACCCGGACAGCCCCAAGACAGACTGGAAGGTGGGGGATGTCCGAGGTATCCAGGAGATATCGGTCGCCCAGCCGATCGGGGCCAACGTCCTCTCTTTCAAGTATCTGCTTCTGTATTTCGGCTTCGCAGCTGCGGCGGGTCTAACGTTCATTTTCCTGCAGCGTCGGCAGTCCGCCTTGGTTCACGGCATGAACACGGAACTCGCCGAGGCAAACGACTTTCTCGCCGCAATTTCATTGAAGATCGCCAAATATCTCTCGCCTCAAATTTATAAAAGCATCTTCAGCGGCCAAAAGGACGTGACTATCGCGACCGAGCGCAAGAAGCTCACAATCTTTTTCTCAGATATCAAAGATTTCACCGCGATCGCGGAACGGCTCCAGCCTGAGGACCTCACGGCACTCCTCAACGAGTACTTCACCGAGATGTCAATGATCGCGCTCAAGCACGAGGCTACGGTCGACAAGTTCATCGGCGACGCACTTCTTGTGTTCTTCGGAGACCCCGAGACAAAGGGTGTCGAGGAGGACGCGAGGGCCTGCTTGCGCATGGCTGTCGACATGCAGCGCCGGCTAGAGCAGCTGAACAGGTTGTGGCGTGATCGAGGAATTGAGCAGCCGTTCCGAGCTCGCATGGGCATCAACACGGGCTATTGCAATGTCGGCAACTTCGGCTCCGATGATCGCATGGACTACACGATCATCGGGGCCGAAGCGAACCTAGCGGCCCGCCTGCAATCGATTGCCGAACCTGGCGGCATCTGCCTTAGCTATGAGACCTATGCGCTCGTGCGCGACCTTGTCCGAGCGCGTCCGTTGGCGCCGATCGCCATGAAGGGGATCAGTCGGGAGGTTGTCCCCTATGAAGTCGAGGGCCTCCTTGGTGAACTGGCACAGCGCCCTCAGGTCATCAGCGAGCACGCGACTGGCCTCGACCTGTTCCTCGATGTCGAAGCGATCGACGAGAACGGGGTCGAACGGGCAAAGAAACGTCTTTCGGAGGCGCTCCTGGCCTTAACCGCCCGAAGCAAGCCCGCTACTTTTTAGCAGGGTCCTTGAACGTCCGGTTCTGCCGCTACAGAGCCGTTTCGGAAACGCACCCTCGACCCGAAGCAGACTCCCGTAGTGGAGCCATGGATGACCGCTTCGCGCCCCATGTCGGCCGTAGAGTGCGACCTTGCCACTGCCCATAAGCAGACATCGGGGTCGTGTCCCACCGCGTGGTGTAGGTCGGCGATAGCGAAGCCGCTCGCGAGCGCCCTCAACAGCGCTGTAGCGAG